>CADCPJ010000324.1 GCA_902803245.1 uncultured Lachnospiraceae bacterium
ATCGGAGGTTCCCAAATGCAGCGCTACTATCTCATCGGCTCGCCGATCGCCCATTCCCTGTCGCCTTGGATGATGAACTACAGCTTCAGGACGCTTGGCATCGACGCCGAGTACGGACTCATGGAGTCCGACGCCGGCCGCATCGCTGAGACCGTCAGCCGCCTTAAGGAAATCGGGGCGAGCGGATGGAATGTCACGATGCCCTGCAAGGAGGCGATGGCCGGGCTCTGCGACGAGCTCTCCGTCGCATCTTCGATCGGCGGCTCCGTCAATACCGTAAAAAATGAAGACGGCCGCCTGATCGGCCACACGACCGACGGCATCGGGCTGGTATGGGCGCTCTCCCGCTCCGGCGTCTCCATCCGCGGGGAGAAGCTCACGCTCCTCGGCACGGGCGGCGCCGCCACCGCGATCCTCATACAGGCCTCCTTAAGCGGGGCCGCGGAAATCTCCGTGTTTGCGCACCGCCCCTCCTCGAAGGAGAAGGTGGAGGCGATCGCCGGGAAGCTCGTGCCGCACACGGACACCCGCATCCGGACCTTCAGTCTCTCGGACACGGCATCCCTTAAAAATGAACTCGCCTCAAGCCGCGTGCTCATCCAGGCCACGTCCGTCGGCATGGGAGATACGGTCCCCGGCCGGCCGGACTGCCTGATCATGGATGCGGGCTTTCTGCACGAAAACCTCTTTGTGTATGACATCATTTATCATCCGGCGTGCACGCCGCTCCTTGCTCTCGCGAAGTCATGCGGCGTCCGCTGTGAAAACGGCATTTCCATGCTGGTCGGTCAGGGAGCTGAGTCATTCCGCATCTGGACCGGTCTTGAGATGCCCTCTGACGATCTCATCGGCAATCTCCTCAACTGATTTTCCGTCCGCCTTGATCACCACATCCGCGGTCTTCGAGTAGGCCGGCTCTCTCTCCTTGTAGAGTTTTGAGACCTGCTCGTCCCATCCGTCGCTGCGGATCCACTCGTGCTTCTTGGAATTCTTCATATTCTCGATGATCGTCTGCTGCTTCAGCTTGATGTAGTAGACGGTCCCGAGCTCCTTCAGGTATTTCCGGTTCTGGGGCATCATCGCCACTCCGCTTCCGAGCACGATTACCTGCTCCTTTTGGGTCTGCGCAAGATCGCCAAGAACGATAGTCTCCATAGCGCGGTAATAGGGCTCGCCAAAGCGCTCGTAGATCTCTGCGACCGACATTTTCATGCGTTCGGAGACCTTCCGGTCCACATCAACGACGGTGAGCTTCAGTTTCTTTCCCACCGCTCTTGCAACAGCGCCCTTTCCTGAGCCGATAAAGCCTTCTACGATGATATGATTCATAACTCACTTCCTTTCTTGGAGACCATTTTTACTCATGACCGCCTTGTCACGACCCTCTTTTAAGCCGTCATCATCATTTTTCCAGGTATGCAATCAGCTCATCCATGCGCCTTTCCATGAGATCGTACCCGTGCTGATAGAACGGCTCGAGCTTCTCCGGACGGCACTCCAGTCTGTCCACCGGAGTCATCTCCGGACGGAGGACGAATACCTTTCCCTCGGCTTCCCATTTTTTGAGAAGGGCCAGCTGGCGGTTGTAGTCCTTGTGGTGGTTCAGCATGACGCGGAGCAGGGCGGGATATTTCCTGAGATAAGCCCTGTAAATTGCCTGAATTGCCTTGCCCGGCTCTGTTTTCTCGTAGTCCGCCATCCGCGTCAGGATCACCAGGTTTTTCCGATACCCGGCCTGCAGGGAATGAACGATCGGGATGGCATCGGAGACGCTGCCGTCCACGTAAGGCGTTCCGTTGATCTTCGCCATCGGAGTGAAGATCGGGATGGAGGATGATGCCCGGCAGATGTCCATCATCGCCTGGCGGTCGTCGCGGCTGTCCATATACTCGGCGCAGCCTGTCAGCGCATTGGTCACCACCATCTCGCAGCGGATCGGGGATGCAAAGTACGTCTCATAGTCAAATGGAAACACCCGGTTGGGAAAATCGTCAAAGAGCATGTCCATGTCGATATAAGCGTGCTGGGAGGGAATGGCTGAGACCTTTGCCATGCGGTACTTTTTCTCGCTCGGGATCATCACCCGCTTCGACCTGCCGATCTGCCTGGAGACATAGTCCACAGCGTTACAGGCTCCTGCGGAGACGCCGCACACATAGGAAAACTCCATTCCCTTTTCCATCAGTGCATCCAGAGCGCCCGCCGTAAATATTCCTCTCTCGGCGCCGCCCTCGAGAATCAGTCCAGCTTCAAACATTGTCAGCCTCCTCTTAAGAGATGATCTCAAAAAGATCACACATCACTTCGTTGTCTGTTTTTATTCTACCCGATTGTATCTAATTTTACAAGTTTGGCAGCGGCGCAGCAAAAAACGAGACAATGGGGACAGTCCCCATTGTCACGTTTTATATCACATATCTGCCGCATTTATGCCAATCAGTGCCATGCCTGTCACATTCTGTCGATCAGTGCCATGCAGGCGCGGATGCTCTCTTCCTTGTCCATGGTCGGGAGGTACTCAAGGCCCACATACCGGTCATAGCCGCTCTGATCGATGGCCCGGAAGATCTCGGCGTAATTCAGCTCGCCTTTCGTGATCTCATTTCTTCCCGGCACGCATGCCGCGTGGATATGCCCGATCTTGCTGACATTTTCCATGATCGTGGAAATGATGTTGCCTTCCATGATCTGGTAGTGGAAGATGTCGTAGAGAAGCTTGACGCACGGGCTGCCGACTTCCTCGATAATGGAGAAGGGCTCTTTGGAATCCACGAAATACCCTCCGGAGATCGGCTCGAGCACCAGCATCACGCCGGCTTTCTCCGCCAGAGGAGCCATCTCCTTAAGCCCTGCGACAATGCTCGCTTTCGCCGCGGCGCGATCCACATTCGGGTTGTCGCCGGCAGTTACGATGATGTTCGGGCACTCAAACTTCTTTGCGACTTCAATCGTCTCGACGAGACCTGCGAGCGCGATTTCCCTCTTTGAGGGATCGTCCAGGTTGCCGCGGTCCTTCGAGCAGATCGCCGACACAGTGAGGCCGTACTCCTTCTTCTTCGCAAGCAGCGCTTCCCAGTCGCGTCCTGCCCAGTCCCAGAATTCGACCGTCTTCAGGCCGACCTTCTTAGCGAGATCCATTCCCTTAAGGAGCTTGTTCGTGTCAGAGAAAACCGGGCCCGTAGGGCCGATCTCAAGATAAAAGAGATCCGTACATAATCCGTCTATCATGGTTTCTATCCGCTCTATTCGCCTGTAAAAATCATAAAAATGCTTATCCGAAACAGTTATCTAAGCGTGACAGCGGGGACTGTCCCCGTTGCCGCGTTATTTTGTTATCAGTCAAAGAAAACGACCTTGCCTGTCCTCGCGGACTCGTAGATGGCCTCGATGACGCGGACGACAGTAGCTGCCTGCTCGGGAAGGACTGCCGGCTCTCCGTCATTCTTGATGGCTTCGATCCAGTGATCGATATCGTACTGGTTCATGTTCACAGGCTCTTCGATCTTCTCAGTCGTTGTGGTCAGCTTGCCGTCCACGATCTTTGTCGTGCGGACATGATTCTCAAATCCCGGTCCGACCATATCCGCGCCGGCCTTGTTGCCGCCGATTTCCGCGACCACGCCGATTGCAGACTGCTGGAGGTTCGTCGCCCATGCGGTCTCCATGTAGATCGTCATGCCGTTCTTCATGGTGATCATGGCAAATGCCGTATCCTCGACGTCGAAATTGTTCGGATCCCACGGGCCGAGGTCATTGCCTTCGGGGAAATTCTTCATCTTGTCAAATGTCACGCCGTAGACGCTCTTGACATCGTAGTTGTCTGTGAGCCACATCGGCAGGTCGATGGAGTGAGGGCCTCCGTCAAGAAGGACACCGCCGCCGTTTCCGGCTTTGCTCGTGTAAACGCCGTACGCAGGAAGGCGTCTCGGGCGGAGCTGGGAAGACTTCACATAGTAGATGTCACCGAACACGCCGTCCTTGACCATCTGCTTCATCTTCATCGGCGCGGGATTGTATCTCCACTGTGTGCCGGATGTCAGCTTGAGGCCGAGTTCCTTTGCTGTGTCCACCATCTCGCGGGCATCCTTGTAGGTAAGAGCCAGCGGCTTCTCACAGTGAACATGCTTGCCTGCCTTTAAAGCTGCCATGGTAATCGGATAATGGCTGGGATTGGGCGTGCAGACCTGGACGACATCGATATCCGGATCCTTGCAGATCTGGTTATAATCCGTGCAGACATATGCGTCTGTGAGGCCGAGATCCGCTTTTGCCTTTTCAGCCTTTTCCTTGTCGATATCGCAGATGGCGACGATCTTCACATCGTCTCTGTTTAAAAGGCAGGGAATGTGCTTTGTTGTGGCGATGACTCCGGTTCCGATAACTGCTACGTTGAGCTTTTTCATGGTGAAATCCTCCTTTTATGATGTTTCATATGATCCTTGGCCGATACTCTTTTTTATCCGCCTCACTTGTTGATCTTATTCTATCGCTCACAGAGGATGTCCGCGCACGGATCGGAAGGCGAAAGTTTCATATTCAGCATATTGGTTTCAATATTGAAACCACACGCGGGATATAGTATATTTGTAAATGGGTTTCCTGCCTGGCGGCAGCCGGAAAATGCATGAAGGAGCAACCGACGTGAACGTACTTCAGAACCTGATCGAGCTGTATAATCATCTCTCCTGGGACAGCACCTACCGGGATGTTGTGAGAGGAATCCTGATGAACCTCCAGGAGGCCGCAGATGCCTCCATCTACGA
>CADCPJ010000325.1 GCA_902803245.1 uncultured Lachnospiraceae bacterium
ACTGAAAACCGCATAAACGAAATGAAAAGCCCCGGCGGTCGATCCGCCGGGGCTTCGTTATTATTCAGTTATGATCACGGCCGGCCGGTCGGAGGATGTTCCGCGTCAGACCGGCGCGGGAGCCGTTATACGGTCGGCTCGATCAGGCCGTAGGTGTTTCCTTTTCTCTTATAGACGACGTTCACCTCGTCGGTCTCGGCGTTCAGGAACACGTAGAAGTTATGGCCCAGGAGATCCATCTGCATGCAGGCTTCCTCGGGATCCATGGGCTTGACTGCGAAGCTCTTCGTGCGGACGATCCGGATATCGTAATCCTCATCCTCATCATCCTGCGCGAACAGTCCGGCCAGATCGCCGCCTGCCTGATACTTATCCTGCAGCTTCCCCTTATAGCGCTTCAGCTGCCGCTCGATCACTTCCTCGACCACATCGATGGAGACGAACATGTCGTCGCTGGTCTCCTCGGCGCGGATGATCGTGCCCTTTACCGGGATCGTCACTTCGATCGTGTTCCGGTCCTTCTCGACGGAGAGCGTGACCAGGACCTCGGTGTCCTGATTAAAGTAACGCTCCAGCTTCCCGAGTTTAGACTCTACCATATCTCTGAGCCTGGGGGTCACTTCAATGTTTCTTCCGGTTATGACATATTTCATCAGCAAACTCCTTTCTGCTCACCAAAGTTGAGCTCCTGTTTAAATTATACCATCTGCGCCTGATATTCCAATATCAAATATGTTCGTGTTCCCGTCTTTTGGGCAATTTTCACGAAACATAAAACAGGACTATACATAACTGTTTTTCACGTAATTCACGCACCCGAATGTGGAAAACGTGGAAAACTCACGAAAAATCTATCAAAATCGTAAATACCCGTGTGGAAAACCGCATAAAGCGCGTTAATAAAGTGGAAAATGAATCCCATGACATAACATGCTTTTGTGCAACATTTCCTTTTGTTGAATCCTGAACCGCCCTGTGCTATAATCTGTGGGCATATATGCTATGCGGCATTTTTTGATGCCTGTTTTTCGATAATACGGCCTGAAACACCGTATCCGGGAGGATCTTATGGGGCTTTTTAATAAACTTTTCGGTTCCCACAGCGACAGGGAAGTGAAGCGCATCACACCGCTCGTGGATGAGATCGAAAGTCTTCGTCCGCGCATGCAGTCGCTTTCCGATGCAGAGCTGCGGGCGCTGACGGCGGAGTATAAAGAACGGGTGGCCGGAGGCGAGTCGCTCGACGACCTGCTCCCCGAAGCCTTCGCCACGGTCCGTGAAGCCGCGCTGCGCGTTCTCGGGATGGAACCGTACCGCGTTCAGCTGATCGGCGGCATCGTCCTTCATCAGGGCCGCATCGCCGAGATGAAGACCGGTGAAGGAAAGACGCTGGTCGCGACATTGCCCTCGTACCTGAACGCCCTGGAGGGAAAGGGCGTCCATGTCGTCACCGTAAACGACTATCTGGCGAAGCGTGACGCGGAGTGGATGGGCGCGGTCCATGAGTTCCTGGGACTGACGGTCGGCGTGATCCTGAACGGGATGAATAAAGACGAGCGCCGCGCGGCCTACAACTGCGACATCACCTACGTGACGAATAACGAGCTCGGTTTCGACTACCTGAGAGATAACATGGTGGTCTATAAGAACCAGCTGGTCCTGCGCGGCCTGCATTACGCGATCGTCGACGAGGTCGACTCGATCCTGATCGATGAGGCGCGGACCCCGCTGATCATTTCCGGACAGAGCGGAAAGTCCACGAAGCTCTACGAGGTCTGCGATTTCCTCGCGAAGCGCATGAAGCGCGGCGAGGGCGACGGCGAGATCTCGAAGATGGATATCCTGATGGGAGATTTCCTCGAGGATCCGCTCGAGGAGGACGGCGACTTCCTCGTGAACGAGAAGGATAAGGCCGTCATGCTCACCGCGAACGGCGTGAAGAAAGTCGAGGAATACTTTAAGATCCCGAACTTCTCCGATCCCGAGAACCTGGAGATCCAGCATAATATCAACCTCGCCCTGCGCGCGAACTACCTGATGTTCCGCGACCAGGACTATGTGGTCCAGGACGACCAGGTCCTGATCGTCGACCAGTTCACCGGCCGCATCATGCCGGGCCGCCGCTTCTCCGACGGCCTGCATCAGGCGATCGAGGCGAAGGAGAAGGTAAAGATCAAGCGCGAAAGCAAGACCCTCGCGACGATCACCTTCCAGAACTTCTTTAACAAGTTCGATAAGAAGGCCGGCATGACCGGTACCGCGGCGACCGAGGAGCAGGAGTTCCGCGACATCTACGGCATGGACGTCGTCTCCATCCCGACCAACGTCCCGGTGGTCAGAAAAGACCTGAACGACGCTGTGTTCAAGACGAAGAAAGAAAAATATGCGGCTGTTGTCGAGGCGGTCAGGGAGGCCCATGAGAGGCGCCAGCCGGTGCTGGTGGGCACGATCACCATCGACGTGTCCGAGCACGTCTCCAAGCTCCTTAAGCGCGAGGGAATTCCCCACAACGTGCTGAATGCGAAGTTCCACGAGCTCGAGGCCGAGATCGTCGCCCAGGCCGGACAGGCCGGCGCCGTGACCATCGCGACCAATATGGCCGGCCGCGGCACCGATATCAAGCTGGATGATGAGGCGAGGGCTGCCGGCGGCCTGAAGATCGTCGGAACCGAGAGGCACGAGTCCAGGCGTATCGACAATCAGCTGCGCGGCCGTTCCGGCCGTCAGGGCGACCCGGGCGAGAGCCGCTTCTATATCTCCCTTGAGGATGACCTGATGCGCCTCTTCGGATCCGAGCGGCTGATCAAGACCTTCGAGACGCTGGGCGTCCCCGAGGGCGAACAGATCGAGCACAAGATGCTGAGCTCCGCCATCGAGAGAGCGCAGCAGAAGATCGAGGGCAACAACTTCGGAATCAGAAAGAATCTTCTGGAATTCGACCAGGTCAACAACGACCAGCGTGAGATCATCTACGAGCAGCGCCGCAAGGTGCTCGACGGAGAGGACATGCGCGGCGTGATCATGGGAATGGTGGACGCGGTCGTCGACCGGAAGATCGACCAGACGATCGGGGAGGACCAGGAAGGCGAGGCGATGGACATCCCGGCCCTTGGACAGAACCTCTCGCCGATCATGGCGGTCAGGCTGCCGGAGGGCGACGAGCTCCATGGCATGACAAAGAAGAAGCTCTCCGAGCTGCTGAAAGAGCGGGCGAGGGAGCTCTACAAGAAGAAAGAGGCGGAGCTCGACGAGGCATTCCCCGGCGAGGACCGCATGAGGGAGCTGGAGAGAGTCGTTCTCCTCAAAGTCATCGACGCCAGGTGGATGAATCACATCGACGATATGGAGCAGCTCCGCCAGGGCATCGGACTAACTGCCTATGCGCAGCATGATCCGAAGGTGGAGTACCGCGTCTACGGCTTCGAGATGTTCGAAGAGATGACCGACATGATCCAGGAGGAGACCCTCCGCGTGCTGTACCACGTCAGACTCCAGCAGAAGGTGGAGCGCGAGCCTGCGGCCAAGGTGACTGGGACCAACAAGGATGATTCCGGGCCGAAGCGCCCCGTGCAGCGCAAGGCCAAGAAGATCTATCCCAACGCCCCGTGCCCCTGCGGCAGCGGCAAGAAGTACAAGAACTGCCACGGGCGTCCCGGGCAGCCTCCGCTCGAGGGTGTGGAATAAAAAAGTGCAAAAAAATGTGACATTGGGGACTGTCCCCAATGTCACGTTTTTTATCAGATCATTATCAGATCATTATCAGATCAGTTGAGCTTGATTCCGCTGAGCAGGGAGCCGAGCGATGTGGTCAGCTTCTCGCTCTTCGGAAGAACGACTCTGTCTTCCTGAGGCTGCCTTGAGGGAGCGGGTGCGGCGCCGGCCGCAGGGGCGTTCTCCTCGAGAGCTCTCTGGGAGAGGGAGATCTTGCCGTCTTTCACCTGTGTGACCTTGACTTTCACGGTGTCGCCGACGCTTAAGACTTCGCTGGGGTGCTTCAGGCGCTTGTCGCTTGCAATCTGAGAGATGTGCAAAAGTCCGTCAACACCATCGCCGAGACTCACAAATGCGCCGTAGTTCATGAGGGAGAGAACTTTGCCCTCGGTCACGAGGCCGGTCTCGATGCTGTTTAAGCGCTCCGCCTTCTCGGCATTTCTTCTTTCGCGGAGGATATCTCTTGAGGAGAGGACGAGCTTCTTGCCTTCCTGCTCGGCAGTGATGACGCGGACCGGAATGGTCTGGCCCTTGAAGGTCGCAAGATCCTCAACATAGTCCAGGGACAGCTGGGACGCGGGGATAAACGCGCGGATGCCGTTCAGGTATCCGACGACTCCGCCCTTTACCGCGTCGACGACGCGGATCGTGAGATCCGTCTTGTTGGCCTTCATCTCCCTGAATTCTTCCCAGGCCAGCTTCTCCATAGCGTTCCTTCTGGACAGAAGGATGTTGCCGCGGCCGTCATCCGTGCGGAGAACGATGGCCTTGACCGGCTCGCCGACCTTGACGTCATTTTTAATCGAGAAGTGCGGATCACCGGAATAGTCGAGCTTGCGGATGATGCCCTCTGCGTAATACTGCAGGTCGACAGTGACGTCTTCTTCGGACACGCCTGTCACCACACCTTCCACGAGATCGCCGACTTCGATCTTGCGCATGGAGTTGCCGAGCTCCTCCTCGTAGTCCGCCATGCTTTCCTGCGGAGCTTCCGGAGCTGCCGGAGCTTCTTTGGCCGGAGCTGCTTTCGCGGCCTCAGCGGCCGGGGCTGCCTCGGCGACGGCTGCCTCGGCGATTGCGGCAGCTGCCTCCACTTCCGGTGTCTCGATTGCTTCTCTGATTTCTTCTGACATAGATGTGTAACCCTCCCATGGTACCTTTGTGCTTGCGCGTCGCCCCGCCCTTGCAAAAAGACGGCCGGATGAGACCTGTGCGCTTTCCTGACCGGGGCAAACTGCTAAAGCACAGTGTAACATATTTTGCATGGACTTGGCAGAGGTTTTTTTATTTTCTTTTCCCCTATAGTGAAGGCATGATGAAAATGCCTTCAAACAGAGGGGGAAATGTGCTATACTTACTTTTCAATTCGAGTTTCTTATTTTTAGGACAGCAAGCTGATTTTTAGGAAGGCGAGCTGATTTTCAGGAAGGCACGCTGATTTTTGCAAGCTGATTTTCAGGAAGGCAAGCTGATTTTCAGGAAGGCAAGTTGATTTTCAGGAGAACTGGTTGAAATGGGAGAGCAAGCAGTAAACGAGAACCCGAAGCGAAAGCTGACGCTGCTGGGGATTCTCGGAATTCAGGCGGCGGTGGTCGTCTATACCGCCTCTTCGATCTGCTCCAAGATGGCTTCCTCGGAGAGGGGATCCATAGAGATCTTCGGGAGGACGATCGAGGGGCTGAATCTGAAGGGCTTTTTGTGGATCCTGCTGGAGGTGGGCTGCCTCGGGCTCTATGCGGTCCTGTGGCAGCAGATTATAAAGAGATTTGATCTGTCAATTGCATACTGCAACCGGGCATTTGCGGTGTGCTGGTCTTTCCTTTGGGGAGTTCTCTTCTTCGGCGAGCAGGTCCGGCCTCTCAATCTGGTCGGAATCGGCATCGTCCTTGCGGGAATCCTCCTGGTGAATTCGGATGCACAGTGAATTTACTCCCTGGCTGCTCATTTTCTTAGTCACCGCGACGGTTGCATCATTTGCCCAGATGCTCTTAAAGAAAAGCGCGATGGAGAAGCACGACAGCTGGATCAGGGAATACCTGAACTGGAAGGTCATCGTCGGGTACGGC
The DNA here is from genome assembly GCA_902803245.1 of uncultured Lachnospiraceae bacterium. Lineage (GTDB taxonomy): Bacteria > Bacillota > Clostridia > Lachnospirales > Lachnospiraceae > Chordicoccus. Next base: position 5,778 of record CADCPJ010000325.1, read on the forward strand.
CTGATGTTTTCTGCGATGCTGCTCGGCGTATACGGATATGCCAGGGGAGTGCAGGTGAAGAGCGCCTCCGTGATGGAATCCTTCGGAATCGTGGAAGTGGCGGTCTTAAGCGCCATTTTTTTCAAGGAGAAGCTGACGAGGAAGAAGATCCTCGGCATTGCCCTCATTATCTTCGGAATCATAATCTTTAACCTCGCATAATCGCTCTTACGGTGTTTGTCATATTACGGAGGCTCTTATGGGAGACTTGGACAGCATAAAAAACACGATTGACCGCGTCTCGGACGTCGTCGACGAGGCGATTCGCTCCAACGATTACACGGACCTGAGCCGCCAGATCGGCGGACTTATGAGAAATGCCACGGACGCCGCGCAGCGCATGGCCGCTTCCTTCGCGGAAGGGGTAAATGAGGCCTCGAAGAAGACGGAAGCGATGAAGGGGCAGCCCTACCGCGTGAAGACGCCGTCCCAGCAGATGCGGGAGGACGCCAGGAAGCGGTCGGAGGAGAGGAAGGCGCGGGACGCCTATGAGGCGCAGTATTTCGCCAAACCGGAGGACGGCACGGGCGGAAAGGTCGCCCGGATTATCGGTGCTGCCGGGGCGGTGGTGTTCGGCGGGCTGACCGTGATCCTCACCGCGGTCTCGGCTGCGTCCCACGGGATGCTGCTCGGAGTTATCACTTCGCCTCTGGCGGTGGTCACGGCAGTGGTCACGGCGGTGAGCTTTGCGATGATCTACTTCGGCGGGCGCTCCGTGAAGAAGACGGAGCACTTCAGGAAATACCGCAGCATTCTACTGCGGCGGATGTACGCGGATGTGAGCGACATTTCCAAAGAGACCGGCGTCCCGGAGAAGAAGGTCGTCTCCGAGCTGAAGGAGTTTACGAAGGAAGGGCTCATCCGGCAGGGGCATTTTGACGATCAGGAGAAGTGCTTCATCGCCTCCGACGAGCTCTACGAGCAGTACAGGGAGACATCGAAGCGGGCGCAGCAGCAGCGTGAGGCGGAGGAGATACGCAGGAAGCAGGCCGAGGCCGAGGAGAGCGCCTATTCCCCTGAGGTGCGGGAGCTTCTCGACAAGGGAAATGAATATATCCGCATGATTCACGAGGCCAACGACCGCATCCCGGGCGAGGAGGTCACGGACAAGCTGAACCGCATGGAGACCATCACGAGACGGATCTTCGACGAGGTCCGGAACCGCCCGCAGCTAGCGGGAAGCTTAAATCTCTTCATGAACTATTATCTCCCGACCACGACGAAGCTCGTGAAAGCGTACGAGGAGATGGACTCCCAGCCGGTACAGGGAGAGAACATAAAGAGCGCGAAGAGGGAGATCGAGAATTCCCTGGATACGATAAATGACGCCTTCGAGAAGCTTCTCGACAGCTTCTTCCGAGATCAGGCGATGGACGTCTCGAGCGACATAAACGTCATGAAGATGATGATGAAGCAGGACGGCCTCACCGAGGACGACATGGCGGCAGCGGCGAGAAGGATGGCGGCGCAGAGCGCACAGGCAGCGCAGAGCGCACAGGCGGCACAGAGTGCACAGGCTATGCAGAGCGCGCAGGCTATGCAGAGTGCGC
>CADCPJ010000326.1 GCA_902803245.1 uncultured Lachnospiraceae bacterium
ATGCGGGCATCGGCGACTGACGACAACGCAGTCAGGACGAAATTTAGACAAGCAGATTTCCTAAGTTATTGATGAACAGTTCCTAAGGCTGAAGACCCGGAAAAACTGCGAGGAAAGATACTTAAGAAACTATGGCGAGACAGATCGTAACCGGCACCTCCGAGACGAAGGAAGACAGACAGCTGTCTGCGGACAGCATCCGGCCCAGGTCTTTAGAGGAATACATCGGTCAGGAGAAGACAAAACAGAATCTCAAGGTATACATCGATGCCGCCCGGATGAGGCACGAATCCCTCGACCACGTGCTTTTCTATGGTCCCCCCGGTCTCGGGAAGACCACGCTGGCGGGAATCATCGCACATGAACTCGGCACGAACCTGAAAGTGACGAGCGGCCCTGCGATCGAAAAGCCGGGAGAGATGGCGGCGATTCTCAACAGCCTCGAGGAGGGAGATGTTCTCTTTGTCGATGAGATCCACCGGCTGAACAGGCAGGTGGAGGAAGTCATGTATCCGGCGATGGAGGATTTCGCCATCGACATCGTCATCGGCAAGGGCGCGACGGCGCGCTCGATCCGGCTCGATCTGCCCCATTTTACTCTCGTGGGTGCCACAACGAGGCCGGGCATGCTCACGGCTCCTTTGAGGGACCGCTTCGGGGTGATCGGCCACCTCGAGTACTATTCCGTGGAGGAACTCACGCAGATTATAGAGCGCACGGCATCGAGGCTTAGTGTGGAGATCGATTCAAAAGGAGCTGTGGAGCTGGCGAGGCGCTCCCGGGGCACTCCGAGACTGGCAAACCGCCTGTTAAAGAGGGTCCGGGACTTCGCGATGGTCCGCTATGACGGGCTCGTCACGGAGCGGGTCGCCGCTGACGCGCTGGATCTTCTGGAGGTGGACCAGTTTGGCCTCGAGAAGCTCGACAGGGATATCCTGGAGACGATGATCGTGAAGTTTGACGGCGGCCCCGTCGGACTCGAGACGCTCGCCTCATCCATAGGTGAGGACTCCGGAACGATCGAGGATGTCTATGAGCCCTATCTCTTAAAGACGGGCTTCATAACGAGAACTCCCAGGGGGCGCATGGTGACTGTCCGGGCCTATGAACACCTGGGCTATGACGTCCCGGAACCCTGAGCCTCCAGAATCCTGAAGAAATCAGGCTCTTGTTTTTTTTGGCTTCATTTCTTATAATGGTTTCGATATCATATGCTGGTTGCGCAGCATCTTAGATCGGAGGACAGCGATTTGTCTGGTAAGAATTCCGTGCAGGTTCTGATCGGCGGGAAAGTTACCCGCCTCACGGGTTATGAGAGCGAAGAGTATCTCGAGAAGGTTGCATCCTACCTCAACCACAAACTGAATGAGCTCAGTGCTCTTAGCACCTGGCGCAGGATGACCTCGGATACGAAGGGAACGCTTCTGGCGCTGAACGTCGCGGACGACTGCTTCAAGGCGCGCAGGAAGGCGGAAGAGCTGGAGGAAGAGCTGCAGAACAGGGACAAGGAGCTGTACGACCTGAAGCAGGAGCTCGTGGACCTGAAGGTGAAGCTGGACAATCTGGAGAAGAAGGCGTCAGGATTCGACCGCCGGGAGTCCGATCGCAATAGTTACAGAAAATAGGGAAGGAGAGGTGGTTGCCGTCTTGCAATCACCTTTTGTTATATGCGGACAGAATTACTTGCGCCGGCGGGATCCCTCGCCGGGCTTAAGGCCTCGATCAACGCCGGAGCTGACGCCGTGTACATCGGCGGCAGCCGTTTTGGTGCGCGGGCCTACGCCGACAATCCGGAGGAAGCGGACCTGATCCGGGGCCTTCATTTCGCTCATCTGCGCGGCGCCAAGGTGTACATGACAGTCAACACGCTCTTAAAAGAGAACGAGATGAAGGACCTCGTCCCCTACCTGAAGCCATATGTCGAGGAGGGCCTCGACGCGGTCCTCGTCCAGGACTTCGGTGTGCTCCGCTGCCTTCATGAGGCATTTCCGATGCTGCCTCTTCACGCCAGCACGCAGATGACGGTCACAGGGCAAAGAGGGGCTTCCCTCCTTGCTTCCTGCGGGGTGAGCCGCGTCGTGCCCGCGAGGGAGCTGTCCCTTCCGGAACTCATCCGGATCAAAGAGGAGAGCGGCCTCGAGGTCGAGACTTTCGTACACGGGGCGCTCTGCTACTGCTATTCGGGGCAGTGCCTCCTGTCGAGCATGATCGGAGGGCGGAGCGGAAACCGCGGCAGGTGCGCACAGCCCTGCCGGCTTCTCAATCTTCTTAATGACAGGGATCACTTTGACGGACGGACTTCGATCCTTGACCGCAAGGACGCGCGCCATTTTCTCAGTCCCAAGGACCTGTGCGCGATCCGGCTCATCCCTGACCTCATAGACGCCGGGATCGACTCCCTGAAGATTGAGGGGCGCATGAAGCGCCCCGAGTACGCGGCCGGCGTCGTGTCGATCTACCGGGCGTGCCTTGACAGGGCTTACGCGGCCAAAGAGGAGGGCGGAGCGCCTTACCATGTGACTCGGGAAGAAAAACAGGCTCTCTACGATCTGTACAACCGGAACGGATTTACGGACGGGTATTTCTACAGGAAAAACGGTCCGGAAATGATGGCCCCCATAAAGCACGTCCTGACAGGAGAGGAGACGGAAGCGCGCCACAGTCTCTATGAGAAAATGAATGAGAGATACATGGCAAGGGATCTCACCCTGCCGGTCACCGCACATATCGAAGTAAGGAGCGGGGAGCCGATAAGGGCAGAGCTAAGTGCAAAGAGAGCGAAGGGAGATGTGCCGGATGAAGTAACGGCCGTATTTACCGGACCTGCGGCAGATGCCGCGAAGAAGAGCCCTCTGAGTGAAGAGAGGATCCGCGAGAGCTTCCTTAAGACCGGAGGGACGGATTTTGAGATCCGGGATCTCACGGTTTCTACAGACGGCAGGAGCTTTGTGCCCGTCTCACAGCTGAATGATTTCCGCAGACAGGCCCTCATGGCCCTTAAAGAAGCGATCCTTGCTCCGCACAGGCGGGATCTGTCTCCGGAAGAAGAGTGCTGTTTTGGCCAGGCACCTGCATCGATCCCAGCCGCTAAAAAGATCGGCCAACCTGCAACGATCCCAGCCGCTAAAAAGATCGGCCAGTCTGCATCGGGTTCATCCGCAGAAAAGCGCGGGATTCATGAGAATCTGCGGATCCGGGTCCTTGCCGCGACGAAAGACCAGCTCCGCGCATCTTTTGCCTCTCCGGCAGTGGAGCTCGTCTATGTGGAGGCGGCGCTCCTCTATCACTATCCGGATCCCGTAAAAGAAGCCCTCTCTTTCATAGAAAGGGCGGTGAGAGCCGGCAAGAAGCCGGGAATCGCCATGCCGAGAGTCGACCGTGAGCGCTGCGGCACTTCAGGGAAATGGAGCATGTGCGGCACGGCGAGGGAACTGAAGGACGCCGCGGAAGAACTTGTGCGCGCCGGCCTTCAGGTCTTTCTGGTGAGGACCCTTGAGACCGCCTCAGAACTCCTTGACGCGGGGTTTGGCAGCTTCCTGCGGGCGGATGCGGGTCTCTACACCTTCAACAGCGGGGCGCAGCAGTTCCTGAGGGAGAAGGGAATCCTTCTCGACACTTCTCCCGTTGAGCTCAATCGAAAAGAGCTGAGGCTGAGGGACAACACCGGAAGCGAGATCATCGCCTACGGAAGACTGCCGCTTATGGTCTCGGCCCAGTGCCTGAAGAAAAACACCTCCGCCTGTACGGGGAAAAACGAGATGCTGACGCTGACGGACCGGACCGGGGCAAAGTTTACCGTCCGCTGCGAGTGCGCATTTTGCTACAATATCCACTATAACTCCGTACCGCTGTCTCTGATCAGCGAGGCGGACGAACTTCGCGCGATGGGGTTTCCCGCTATCCGGCTGGAGTTCACCACCGAGGACGGCGCGGAGTGCCGAAGGATCCTCGCATATGCGGAGAAGGCCGCAAAAGGCGAGACGACAGGTTCCGGAGCGGCGGACAGCATGAGTGCGGGGCAGGGCGCGGACTATACGCGCGGACACTATTTAAGAGGCGTCGAGTAGAGAGCCGTGCACATATACATAAGGAGCGTTCCCGGGAAAAGCGGAAGAGAGAATAAACACTGAGTGAGGATGAGCGCATGTATCTGCTGACCCAGATATCCAAATATCTGTTCATCGTATTCCTTGTGGTCTTCTCCATCAAGGATTACACGTATGTGTTCAGAAAAGACGAGGACAAGAAGAAGCGCATCCTCGGAAGCCAGATCCGGATTCTCTACCTCACTGCGATACTCGGATTCGTGCTCATCCTGCTCAATGATTTCTCGGTCGTAAATGCAGCCCTCTTCGCCGGCATACTGATCTATTTCGCAATTACTTTAGCGGGATACCGTCTCCTCTATCCGAAGAGTTCGATGCTCCTCATCAATAATATGCTCATGCTGCTTTGCGTCGGATTCATCGTCATCACGCGGCTGAATCCGTCACAGGGGATCAAACAGTTTATGATCGCCGCAGTGGGAACGATCGCCGCTTTCCTCATCCCGGTGATCATCCGCAAGCTGAAGGTCTTAAAGAAGCTCACCTGGGTCTACGCGGTGGTCGGAATCCTCGCCCTTCTCGTGGTTCTTGCCCTGGCGAGAATCAGCGGAGGGGCAAAGCTGTCGATCACAGTGGGAGGAATCACGATCCAGTTCTCCGAGCTCGTGAAGCTCACACTGGTCTTTTTCCTCGCAGCGAAGCTCTCCCGTGATCACTCTGCGAGGAGCGCCCTGATTGCGGGCGCCGTCGCAGCCGTACACGTCGGCATCCTCGTGCTCTCCACGGACCTCGGAACGGCGCTGGTCTTCTTCGTGGCCACTCTGGTCATTCTCTATGTCGCCACGGGAAATGCGTTTTACCCGGTGGTCGGACTCGGAGCCGGGGCCGGGGCGTCGGTTCTCGCCTATCATCTCTTCGGCCATGTGAGGCAGAGGGTCGTCGCCTGGCGGGATCCGTTTTCCGTATATGACACCTCGGGCTACCAGATCGTGCAGGGGCTTTTCGCCATCGGCGCGGGCGGCTGGTTCGGCACGGGACTTTATCTCGGGAGGCCGAAAACGATCCCGGTCGCGACGAAGGACTTTATCTTTGCGGCCATCTGCGAGGAGTTCGGCGCGGTGTTCTCCATCGCACTCATCTTTGTCTGCATGAGCCTCTACATCGTCATCGTCAGCATCTCGATGCAGATTGAGGACCGGTTCTACCGCCTCGTGGCCATCGGGCTCGGCACGGAATACGCCTTCCAGGTCTTTCTGACTGTAGGCGGCGTCACAAAGTTCATCCCCATGACCGGCATCACGCTTCCGCTCATCAGCTACGGAGGGAGCTCGGTCATCAGCACGATTGTCATGCTGGCCATCATCGAGGGCCTCTACATACTCAGAGAGGATGAGGCATAAGAATCTTGCGAAGAAAGAAGAACGAAAACATCGAACAGGATATCGAGCTTGAAATCGGACAGGATGTGAGAAAGATCCTGGACGGGGAGTCCGTCCGCGACATCGAAGAGGAGAGCGGACCTCAGCTCTATCCCGGCATGACGGACGCCGGAATCGGCTCGGAGCTGGACAGGACACGCATCTACGGTGCGGGTCCTGCTCCGGGCGCCGATGTCCGATACAGCAGCGAATACGATGAGCGGAGCGACAGGTCCCGCCGGTACGGTACCGGATACGATGAGCGGGACGACAGGTCCCGCCGGTATGACGCCGGATACGATGAGCGGAGCGACAGGTTCCGCCGATATGACGCCGGATACGATGAAGCTGACGGAGAGTACGGAGGTTACGAGGGCGATCACAATAGAAAGCACATAGACGATTACGGGGACGATTACGAAGGAGAATACGAGGACAAATACGTTGAGGACGAAGGAGGGGAGCTTCCGCCGCCAAAGAGAAAGCAGCCGCGTCCCTATCTCATCATTGCAGTGTCATTCGGACTCCTGTTCCTCTTTCTCAGCGCGCATCTCATCTATTTCAACGTGAGAATGAAGGATGAGATCCTTTCCAGCCCGTACAACCGGAGGCAGAACGCTCAGGCTGATCTCGTGAGGCGCGGCAGCATCCTCTCCGCGGACGGAGCCACGCTCGCAAGGACCGACACTTACGACGGGACAGAGGAGCGCGTGTATCCCTATGCGAACATTTTCGCTCACGCCGTGGGCTTCATCACCCATGGAAAGAGCGGCATCGAATCCTTCGCCAATTATGAGCTCCTTACGTCCCACACGAACATCATCGACCAGATGATCAACGAGTTTCGGAAAAAGAAGAGCGACGGGGACAACGTCGTGACGACGCTGAACGCGAAGCTGCAGGAGGCGGCCTACTACGCTCTCGGAGACTACCGCGGGGCCGTCATCTGCATGAATCCGAAGACCGGAGCCATTCTCGCGATGGTGTCAAAGCCGAATTTCGACCCGAACACACTGGCGGAAATCTGGGACGAGATGGTGGCGGACTCCTCGAACTCCAACCTCGTGAACCGCGCGACGCAGGGACTGTATCCCCCGGGATCAACATTTAAGATCGTGACAGCTCTTGCGTATTACAAGCGGCATCACACATTTGACGGTTTCCACTTCAACTGCACGGGGGAGTTCACGGTGGACGACTACACTGTCCACTGCTACAAGGGGACGGTCCACGGGGAGGAGGACTTCAAGTCCGCATTTGCCCACAGCTGCAACACGGCATTTTCCCGGATAGGGCTGGACCTCGGCGCCGGGAATTTAAGCGGAACCGCGTTGAGCCTGATGTTCGGGGAGTCCCTCCCGTGCGAGCTCCTGTCCTCGAAGAGCCGGTGGTCACTCGCGAATTCCCCGGACGACGTCGAGCTTGTCCAGACCGCATTCGGGCAGGGAAAGACGCTGGTCACCCCGTATCATATGGCTCTCCTTGTCTCGGCGATCGCAAATGACGGCGTCCTCATGACCCCGCATCTCATCGACCACACAGAGAGCGCCGCAGGGGACCTCGTGAAGAAGACAAAACCTTCCGTCTATCGCAGGCTCGTCACTCATGACGAGGCGGAGGCCTTGAGTTCTCTCATGCAGGCCGTCGTGGAGGAGGGGTCAGCCAGCGAGCTGTCCGGCAGAAGCTACCGGGTCGCCGGCAAGACCGGATCTGCGGAGTACACGAAATCGAGCGGTGAGATCGGGACACACTCCTGGTTCGTCGGCTTCACGAATCCCGGCGACTCGGAATTCGCGATCGCCGTGATCGCCGAAAATGGCGGCGCGGGAAGTTCCACGGCAGTTCCGATTGCATCTGAGATCCTGTCGCAGTATTATGGATGGTGAGAGAAATCCGAAAACGAATCGGGCTAAGGTTTAGGTAATATTATTATGTTAACGTGGCGCGAACCTCTCTATATTGAAGACCAGCTGAAGAAACGCGAGAAGAGGCTGAAAAAGAGACTGAATGACGGAAAGGCCGACGTCGGTCACTACCTGATCACGCTGTCCCAAAATCCGAATGACAACCTCGACATCATTTCCACGTCCTATCTGAAACAGAGGACGCTGTACAATATGCTCCCGACTGTCGTAGGGATAGCGGCTTCGAAAACAGGAGCCATAAAGCTTGTCCGGCTCATCGCCGAGGACTGTCTGGCCAAAACGAAAGGACTGGATATCCGTGCCTTCCTCACGGAGGAGTGACAGGGAGTGACGTGGATCGATGAGGAGTGACAGGGAGTGACGTGGATCCATGAGGAGTGACGAGGAGTGACGAAGAGTGACATTGGAGGAGTGACGTTGGAGGAGACCGATGAGCTTGTTTCTGGCTGTTCTCGCTGTGATTGGAAAAATCCTTCTGGTGATCCTGGCCGTCGTGCTGGTGATCATCCTCCTTGTGCTGCTCGTTCCGGTCCGCTACACCGCTAAGGAGTCCGCGAAGGACGGGGGGTTCCTGGGTGAGGGAAGAATCACCTGGCTTCTTCATATCATCACCGTCGACGTCTCCTATGTGAAGAGACCGGGTGAGGAGAAGGTGTTCGATATTGTTTTCCGCCTCCTCGGCATCAATATCAGGGAAGTGAAGAAGAAGCGGAGGGAGAAGAAGCTCGCGAAGCGGAAGGCGGCGAAGAAGCAAAAGCTTGAGGAGATGAAAGAGAAGGATCCCGAGCATTATGAGCAGTTAAAAGAGGAGGCCAGGCGCCGGAGGGCGGAGAGAGAGGCCGAAAGAGCGCGCGAGGAGGAAGCGGCGCGCCTTCGAATCGAAGCGGAGAAGGAGAAGCTGAAGCAGGCGAAGAAGATGAGGGAGAAGCTCGTCATCAGAACGAGAATTAAGATCAGCATCGCCGGCAGGTTCCTTCGGGCCGCCGTCTCTACCATCTGGCGCGCCTTCTGGTTCGTGATCGGTGCCATCGAGCGGGCTGCGGCGATCCCGGGAAGCATCGCGGAGCACATGGGCAAAATCATATCCAAAATATCGGCATTGTGTGCTACAATATCCAAGTGGGTGGATTTCTGGGGAGACCCGAGGGTCAAAAACGCTGTGCGGATTGTTAAGAAGCACTCGATGATCATCCTGAAGCACATCGCTCCGAAGGACTTTTCCGGGCACATCCATTTCGGTTTCAAGGATCCCGCACTCACGGGGCAGGCGCTCGGACTGCTGTCGGCCTTATCGCCTGTCTTTAAGTGGAAGCTGCAGCTCGACCCGGACTTCGCGGAATCTGCGCTTGAAGGTTCCCTCTTCGAAAAGGGCCGGATCCGGCTGGGAACAGTGGGTTTTCACGTCCTGCTTGTTATTTTAAGAAGCGACGTGAGGTATGCGTGGCGGACC
>CADCPJ010000327.1 GCA_902803245.1 uncultured Lachnospiraceae bacterium
ATGGAGAACCTCGTGGACTCCGCTCTGGAGTTCTGGCTCACGGCGGGCAGATACACCGAGCAGTTTGAGAGGGAGTTTGCGGACTACCTGCAAGTGAAGCATGTGTCCCTCGTTAACTCCGGGTCGAGCGCCAACCTCCTGGCATTTGCGGCCCTGACATCCCGCCTTCTCGGTGAGAGAAGAGTGCTCCCCGGAGACGAGGTGATCACCGTGGCTGCGGGATTTCCGACGACGGTCGCCCCGATTCTCCAGTGCGGGGCAGTGCCGGTCTTTGTGGACGTGAGGCTTCCCTCCGCCGACATCGACGTCTCTCTCCTTGAGGGAGCCCTGTCAGACAGGACGAAGGCGGTCATGATCGCCCACACGCTGGGCAATCCGTTTGATATCAAGGCGGTGAAGGAGTTCTGCAAAGAGCACGGGCTGTGGCTTGTAGAAGACAACTGCGACTCCCTCGGAAGCCTCTATACGCTGGACGGAGAGACGAAGTATACGGGCACCTTCGGGGACATCGGAACCTCCAGCTTCTATCCCCCCCACCACATGACGATGGGCGAGGGAGGAGCCGTCTATACGGACAATCCCCTGCTGAACCGCATCGTCCGGTCCTTAAGGGACTGGGGCCGCGACTGCGTCTGCCCTCCGGGGAGGGACAACCTGTGCGGCCGCCGCTTTTTAAGGCAGGATGGGGAACTGCCTCCCGGGTATGATCACAAGTACGTGTACAGTCATTTCGGGTACAATCTGAAAGCGACGGATATGCAGGCGGCGGTGGGAGTGGCCCAGCTTAAGAAATTCCCGGAGTTTGCCAGGGCAAGGAGAGAGCATTTCCGGTATCTCAAAGAGGCCCTTGCCGGATCGGAGGACCGCTACATTCTGCCTGAGGCGGCCGAAAACTCCGACCCCTGCTGGTTTGGGTTCCTGATCACCGTGAGGGAGGGGAGGAAGCGCAGCGACGTGGTCCGCCATCTGGAGGATCACGGCGTCCAGACGAGGATGCTCTTTGCCGGAAATCTGACGAAGCACCCGTGCATGACGGACGACCCGGCCTTAAAAGGGAGATACCGGATCGCATCCGCTCTGACCGTGACGGACCGGATCATGGAGGACTCCTTCTGGGTCGGCCTCTACCCCGGGATGACGGAGGAGAAGCTCGCGTATATGGCGGAGCTGCTCAAGAGTGCCTGACCGCAGCAGACAGTCATACACAGCGCATAGGATCAAGGGAGCGCTTAAAACGAAACAGCGAAATGACCTTTCGATATTCCGGTGACATTCCGGGAGACAGTTTTTAGGAGAGTTGGAAATGAAGAGACAGATCGAAGAGGAAGCCCGCTGGCGCGGCTATTTCATGCTGGACACATTAAAGGGCGGTGCCGTCAGGAAGCGCTATGAGCAGAACCTCCATGCCTACCGGCACGGGACGAGCTTCGAGGAGACGAACGAGCGGCTCCGCGAGCTGATCACCTACGCGGTCCGGACCACGAAGTTCTATGGGAACTTCGCGGAGAACGCGAGCATTACAGACCTCCCGGTTGTTAATAAAGACACCTTCCGGGAGAACTACGAGGATTTCCGCTCAGTCAAGTACCGCGACGCGAAGAACAACCGGATCATGACCACCAGCGGCTCCACGGGGACTCCGCTCTCCATGGTGCAGGACCATCACAAGATCCTGTGCAACACGGCGGACAGCATTTTCCTGAGTGCTCTCGGCAATTACTACATCGGGGAGAAGATGGCTTTCATCCGCGTGTGGGTCAACAATGTCAAAAAGAGCAGGATGCAGCTCTTTATGGAGAACAGCATCATGATGGACAGCTCGTCCCTGTCCGACGATTCGATCATCGAGATGCTTCGATGCATCCGGAACGAGAAGGTGAAGTGCATCATCGGGTATGCTTCCGCGCTCGAGGAGATCAGCAAGTACATTGCGAGAAAGAACCTCTATATGGGAGAGTATCAGGTGCGGTCCATCATTCCGATCTCGGAGTCCATGCCGTCTCCGATCCGCAGACAGCTCATGGAGCAGTTCCGCTGCCCCGTGCAGGCCTGGTACTCCAACGAGGAAAATGGCGTCATGGGCATTCAGACGCGGGAGGACGAGTCCTACTACATCAACTCGGAGAGCTACTTCTATGAGATTCTGAAAATGGATTCCGACGAGCCCGCAAGCGAAGGGGAGCTCGGCCGGGTCGTGATCACGGATCTCACAAACCGGGCCTTCCCGATTCTCCGCTATGACAACGGCGATACCGCGGTGGCGAAGAGAGAGGTGAAGGACGGCAGGTTCCGCTTGTTTTTGACGGAGCTCTACGGAAGGAGAAGCGATCTCCTCTACGATACTTCCGGCAGGGCTGTGACACCCTACGTGATCACGAACAATCTCTGGAACGTGGAGGGCGTGAAGCAGTACCGGTTCGTGCAGACCGGGAAGAAGGAGTATGAGCTGCGGCTCAACGGCGACCCCGCAAAGATGGACACGGAGGAGATGCTCCGGCGCATCCGCCCCGCTTTCGGGGACGACGCGGACATCCGCGTGACCTATGTGGATGAGATCCCCGTGCTCGCATCGGGCAAGAGGAAGTACATCGAGAACCTCATGCCAAAGACATGAGACCGGGCGATGTCAGAGATCCGGAACCACGGGATTGGGTGTCCGGAACTTTAGAGATGGATATGCTTAAATGGAAAAACTGCAGGATCGGATACGCCGAAACTGCAGGACTCAATACGTTTCAACCACAGGATCGGATATTCTTAAACTGCGGGATTGGTTCTTGACAGTTTTCAGAGACTGCATTAGAGTGGACAGGAAAACAGTGTCCCTTGAGTAAGAAAGGAGCGGCGGGAAGGGCCTGTTAGCGCCGGGCCCCTTTGCGGGTGACGAGGACTGGCAGTGATCGAAAGATTCGGCGGATACTGCCACGGCCCATTTTCGGCTCGGATTCTTGCCGGAATGGTTTACTGGGTCGTTAAAGAGAAAGGAAAAAGCGGAATCAACACCGTAACAGAGGTTCTCTTCACAGCACAGAATCCAAACGAAAAAGAAAAGAGGAGAACAGCAATATGAGAGTCGTTATCCAGGAAGATTACAACAGGATGTGCAAATGGGCGGCGAACTACATCGCCCGGAAGATTGGCAGCCACAAGGAAGCAAGACCGTTTGTTCTCGGCCTGCCGACAGGCTCCTCCCCGATCGGTGTGTATCAGGAGCTGGTCCGGATGAACAAAGCGGGAGAGGTCTCCTTCGCCAATGTTGTGACCTTCAATATGGACGAATACCTGGGACTGCCTCACGAGCACGACCAGAGCTACTGGTATTTCATGCACGACAACTTCTTCGATCATCTGGTGGATATGAAGCCGGAAAACATCAATATCTTAAACGGCATGACGGATGACCCGGAAGGGGAGTGCGCGAGGTACGAAGAGAAGATCGCTTCCTACGGCGGCATCGACCTCTTTATGGGCGGAATCGGAGTGGACGGCCACATCGCGTTCAACGAGCCCTTCACAAGCCTTGCCTCCCGCACGGGAGTCCGGAACCTGACATCCGACACGAGAATCGTCAACTCCCGTTTCTTCGGAAATGACCCGGAGAAGGTGCCGTGCCAGGCCCTATCGGTCGGCGTCGGAACTGTCACGGACTCCAGGGAAGTCCTCATCCTGATCAACGGCCACAACAAGGCCCGCGCCCTCGCGGCGACCGTAGAAGGCGCGGTGAGCTCCAAGTGGACCTGCTCTGCGCTCCAGATGCACAACGGCGCGATCATCGCCTGTGACGAAGCGGCCTGCGGCGAGCTGACCGTCGACACCTACAAGTACTTCCTCGACATCGAGAGAGCCGAGAGACTGTAACACACAAAACGTGACATTGGGGACAGTCCCCAATGTCACGTTTTTTCTCATATATCCATCAATATTTGGCCAACCAATCACCGGTCTGGGTCCGGTCACCCAATCACCAGTCAGGAATCCGGACGGTCAATAACCGATCAGGCTGCCGGAGATCCACCCGTAGTCATAAGCTCCCGCGAGGCGTATTTCGTACCACATATAGCCGTCCCGCATGACCTTGTTGCCGGTCGTCTCAACCTGCTGGCCGTTATTCACGGTAAAGAACACCTTGGAGCTCAGCCCGGGCTGCTCTCTGACATTCGCGTAATCAACAGCTTCGTTCTGAACGGTTCGAAGTGCACCGCCGACTATATTCTCAAGGCTCTCGTCATTGATCCTGTTCATATCACTCATGATTGTCTTCCTTTCCCTTATTGGCTTTTTTTGAGATTCGCTATCAGAACGGACTCCGGCTCCTGGCGCTGAAACGAGCCTGTGATCTGTTCTGAGCTTTTGCACGCTGCTCCAATAGATAATGGCATGATAACACAGTTTTTATCATACGACTGTCACAGTGTGACGGTCTCCTTGCCATTTGCCCTTCGCTGGACTACAATAAAAGCGGAATACAAAAGCGGAACGCAAAAGCAGAAATGCAAAAGCAGAATGCAAAAGCAGAAATGCAAAAGCAGAAATGCAAAAGCAGAATGCAAAAGCAGAATCCAAAAGCAGAATGTAAAATCGAAATGTAAAAAAGCGG
>CADCPJ010000328.1 GCA_902803245.1 uncultured Lachnospiraceae bacterium
AGGTAAGTCCTGCCTCGGTGAGCGGAGTGTCCACGTCCACTCTCCTGCCGCCAAGCACAGTCGAGCAGACAGCAAGAAGCTCCGTCTCCAGGTCGGTCAGGCCGCGGGCGTCGTCTCCCTTCTCTCTCGATGCACCTGCCTCCGGCCTCGGAAGCTTCTCCCGGTCCACCTTGCCATTGTCGTTCACCGGCAGTTTCTCAAGCCGCACAAAAAACGCAGGAATCATGTAGGAAGGCAGGGTTTTCGAGAGGGCCTGCCGCATCTCTTCCTCTGCCAATTCCGTCTCAGATACATAAAAAGCGGCAAGATAGGTGTTGAGGTCGTCTGTAAAGTCCTTCACCGCAGCATCCAGAATCCCCGGAACTTTGCGCAGCGCCGCCTCAATCTCACCGGGCTCCACTCTCTGGCCGTTGATCTTGACCATCCAGTCTTTCCGATTGAGGAAAACGAAGTTTCCGTCCGGCAGGACGCGGGCCAGGTCGCCTGTACGAAGCATCACGGGATGGCCGTCCCTTTCATAGAAGGGATTCGGTATAAAGGTCTTTGCGCTCTCTTCCGGGTGGTTGAGATAGCAGCGCGCGAAGAGCCCCGTCAGGCAGAGCTCTCCTTCCTCAGCCTCTTTTCCTTCCTCATCCAGAAGATAGGCTTTTATGTCGCCCATAGGCTTGCCGATCGGCGTGTTGTCATAAGCCCGGTCAAGGAAGAAACCCAGCGAGCTTGCACAGGATTCCGAGAGGCCGTAGGCATTTATGATCCGGAACTCATCTGAATAGATCCCGCTCAGGCGTTCGCCCGCGGTGAGCACCAGACGCAGCTTCGAGTCAGGGGACGGCTTAAAGAACCGCAGCATTTTGGGACTGATGAAGATTGCGGTCACCTGATGCTGCGAAAGGACCCTGGAGAGCTCCACAGGATTGCGCATGGCGGATACGGGAATGAGGACATTGACCGATCCGAGCATGAGTCCGCACAGCAGGAACAGCGATCCCGCGATGAAGAAAAGCGGTGCGCCGAGCCCGATCACATCCGATCCGCCAAATCCGGCGAACTCTATCGTCCTCTTAGCACTGTCAAGAACCGTTCTGTGGTCGATGAGGACACCCTTCGGGTTTCCTGTCGATCCGGAGGTATAGATGAGGAGCGCCGCATCCTCAGGTGCAGCCGCCGCGGCTCCGGATACAGGGGTATAATTCCCCACATCCTCCAGGTAATCCGGAGTGATCACCGCCTTTGCCTGACAGTCCTTGCAGATAAACGCAAGCCTGTCGGGAGGGTAGGAGCCGTTCAGCGGCGCAAAAGCCGCTCCGAGCTTCATGACTGCCACTGCAGAAGCAATCGCGTCGATGCTGTGCGGCAATACAATCGCAATCACGTCTCCTTTTCCAGCACCTCCGGCCTGAAGCTTTGCCAGGATCCTCCCTGCCATGGTATCCAGTTCCCCGTATGTCACGGAGATTCCCGTCGCGGGATCCCTCATGGCAATGCTGTCGCGGCGGCTCAGGACGTTTTTTTCATAGAATTCCACGAGAGTATTCAATGCTCTTCCTCCTTTCCCATTATCACAGTCATTGACGAAATTGTCTCTTATGGAGGCGCCTTCGGCAATGGCCGGAATTAACCGTTATCCCGCACTTTTGCGGGCATTTTCACTTCTTCAGAGTGATTTCCAGAGTCGTGTTGTTGAGATCCAGTATCCGCACATACGTTATTTTGTCCGTCAGGGCGCGGATCGCTTCGATCCCGCTGTACTCAAACTGTTCGCCGTCAAATGTATAATCTGTGGGATCGAAGGGGATCCCGTTATCCCGCTGCCTCAGCAGCAGCTCGTCATCGGAAATGGACATCATGACATCGATGCTGTTTAAGCTCCTGCCGCCGTACCGGATCGTGTTGACGGCCATCTCCTCTGCGGCCACTGCCATCTGGTAAGCCCGGGCTTCTCCGATTTTTCCCTTGCAGAAGGCGATGATTTCCCGGGGAATAAGAGATGTCTCCGCCAGATCCGGAGCAACCGAGATATCCAGTACTTCTTCCTGTCTCCTGGGCAAAAGCAGAATTCCCTCATCCCTGTGTCGAAGCTTCACTGTGAGCAGCGTGACAGCCGCCGTGATAAACTGCCCGGCCACCAGGCCCCACATCATGTAGTTCAGCATGTCGCCTCCTGTCGCCCTGGCGATCAGGGAGCAGATGTATACAGCCGGAATGACGGCCCCGCAGTATCCCAGAATCGTGATCAGATTGGCATAGCCGCTGTGTTCGGTCGTCGAATAGTACGAAATGAAAAAGCGGTTGAACACATATCCGGGCAGGGAGAGGAAAAAGATACGAAGAGCAGTCTGCGCCGATGAGAGAAGCTCCTTGGAATCGATTCCGAACATCCCGGCAGCCTGCCTTGCAAAGAGAAACAGGAAAAGCATCAGCACGGCGAGCAGTAAATAGGAGTACATAAGAATATTCTTCGTAATGGCGCGCAGTCCGAAATAGTCCTTCTCCCCATAGATGACGCCGCCGATTTTCTCCATGGATCCGATGATTCCGCCGAGGAGCAGTTCCACGATCATAATGATGTTAAGGCTGATCGTGTAGATGGCGACACCGTTTTCCCCTGCGAATCTCAATATCATGACATTCATAACGCTGTTGCGCACCACCTCACAGACAATGGACAAAAGAGCCGGAACGCCGGTAATGAATGCCATTTTGAAATAAGCCCCGGTTTTCCTGACCGGATTCACCAGCTTCAGCATTCTCCTTGGCGACCGCACATAAGCAGGAACCACTATGAGAGCGATCCCGTAACCCAGTATCGAGGAAATAAAAGATCCGGCAGGGCCGATATCGGTATATGAAAGCAAAACATAGTCGAAGATGAGATTGACGACGTTGGAAATGACCACATAGACTGTCGCCAGCCCCGGATTGTTGTCCACCGCCATGATATTCATCATCAGCAGGCAGATGCCGACCACGGGAGTTCCGAGAAACATCACCCGGATTACGCCAGCCACATCCGCAGTCAGGACGCCCTGCCCTCCTGTGAGAAGCACGGCAATCGGTTCCGCAAACAGCGAAAGCAGCATCAGTGCCGCGTCGCTGACAAACACGACAAACAGGCAGGAGGAAAAGACCTTTGAAGCGCCTAAAAGGTCCCTCTTCCCCAGACAGTTGCCCACCACGATGCTGCCGCCGACCCCAAGCATCCAGCCCGGAATCTGGATGAGAAGGAGAATCGTCCCGCTGATCTGCACGGCAGACATCGCATTGGTTCCAAGGATATTGCCGACCAGTATCGTGTCCACTACGTTTCCGACCTGCAGTGCCAGGTTCGTCATAATTGCAGGAACCAGGAACTGCAGGAGCTTCGTCCTGATCAGTTTTTCATTTCGCTTCAGCATATTAAGTCACTCCCACAAGATCCGAGGCATAAGCCTTATGTTATCGCTTCGCTTTGTTTTCCGCTGCCTTCTCCATAAGGGCATCGTAGTCCGCAAGGTTGTAGCTTTCTTCATAGGGCACGGGAAGATATCCCCCGTTAATGAGTTCGATGATCTCAGCGCGCCGCGGATCGTCTTCCGAAAGATCGATGCCCGTGATGCGCCAGTTGTTGTCGACAGAGGGCGCCACCGGAGAATTCTGCTCGAAATATTCCACGAGCATATCGAGGATGGAATTTGATGATTCCGCATCTTATTTATGCACATCAGCCGGCGTATACTGATATCATCGCACGCCACGGATATAATGTCAAAAAAAAGCGTCATCTATATAAAAAAGACAGTTGACACTGTATTGTATGCGATATAATATGCTTGTGTTATCGCGTTCGGTGCAGAATACGGACGCTGAAGCTATGGTGAAAAGCACAGGATTCTCCTTATAAGAAGGGCGGAGGTATTCAATATGAACATTGCGGTCAGGTATTACACGAAAACAGGAAACACGAAACGGCTCGCGGAAGCCATTGCAAAAGCAGTGGGTACAGAAGCGCTGCCCCTTACTTCCCCCATCACCGAGCCGGTTGATATTCTGTTTCTCGGAAACTCCTATTATGCGTTCAACATCGATCCGGAGGTAAGGAGCTTTATCAGTTCTCTCGACAAAAGCAAGGTCGGCAGGATCGTAAACTTCGGATCTGCAGCGCTGCTTAATTCTACATATAAAAGAGTGAAGGCAGAGGCGGACAAGGCCGGCATTCCCATGGATGAACGTGAATTCCACTGCAGGGGGGAATTTAAAGGCCTCCACAAGGGAAGGCCGAACGAAGAGGATTTAAGAGCGGCGGCGGCATTTGCCGGGAGGATCCTTAAGGGGTGAAGGGAAACAGGAAACAGGTAGCAGGTAGCAGGAAACAGGAAACAGGTAGCAGGAAACAGGTAGCAGGAAACAGGAAGCAGAAAGCAGAAAGCATCTCTTCTCACAGCCTGAGCTTAAAAAAACCATCCGGAGATTTCGTTCTCCGGATGGTTTTTTGCAAAGACTCTCAGCAGCACTTCAGGCGATGCCCTGTGCGGCGGTGATAATGCTCATCATGTAGACCTCGTCGGCAACACAGCCGCGGGAGAGGTCGTTGATCGGGGCAGCAAGCCCCTGAAGGATCGGGCCGATCGCCATGTAGCCGCCGAGGCGCTGGGCAATCTTGTAGCCGATATTCCCGGACTGGATCTCCGGGAAGATAAAGGTGTTGGCGTATCCCGCGACATCGCTTCCGGGAAACTTGAGCTGGCCGACCTCAGGATCGACAGCGGCGTCAAACTGCATCTCGCCGTCGCAGGGCAGCTCGGGATGGGTTTCCCTTACAATGGCGGCGGCTTCGCGCATCATCTCCGGGCCGGTGCCCTTGGCCGATCCGTTGGTGGAGTAAGACAGCATGGCGATCTTCGGATCGATGTCAAAGAGCTTCGCTGTGAGGGCAGTCTCGACGGCTACCTCCGCCACCTTCTGCGCAGCGCTTAAAACAACATTTCCTTTATCATCCAGCTTGTCCTCGTAGGAGACGTTGATGGCGCAGTCTCCCATGGCGATCTTCTCGTCGCCGCGGACGAGGATCATGCACGAGGAGACGAGGTTTGCGCCTTTCCTTGTCTTAATCAGCTGGAGCGCAGGACGGACGGTGTCGGCCGTGGAGTAAGTCGCGCCGCCGAGCAGGCAGTCGGCCGCTCCTTCCTTCACCAGCATGGTTCCGAAATAATTGGGCTGAAGAAGCAGCTCGCGCGCCTCCTCAGCGGTGGCCTTGCCCTTCCGAAGCTCCACAAAATCATCCACCAGCTTATCCATATCGGGATAGGCGGCGGGATCGATGATCTCAAGTCCCTCGATGTCGAAGCCTCCCTTTGAGGCCGCCGCTTTGACCTCCTCCTCATTTCCGATGAGCACGGGTGTGAGGAAGCCTTCCTTCTTGAGACGGGATGCTGCCTCAAGAATGCGTGCGTCGGTGCCTTCCGTGAAAATGAGCTTCCTGGGGTTTTTCTTCAGAACCTCAATGAGACGGTCGAGCGTCCCGGCTATGGCGCTGCCGGCGGCCGGGGTCTCTTCGGCGGCCCAGGTCTCTTCGGCGGCAAAGGCCGGCACGGAAAGGCTCACGAGCATCACGGCCGCAAGAATCATTGCCAGATATTTCTTCATAATTCTCCTCCGTTATCATGTATCGCAGTTGTAAGTCCATTGCGAAATCGTCTCCGCAAGGGGGCGCCTTTGGTGTTTCTTATGCAGAACCTTCCGCTTTCCCTGCCATTTACTGTTTCGGCAGATACATTCTGCTCAATATCATTTCCTTTCCCCTGTCGGGCACGATGCGCAGGAGCTGCATCAGAGCCTTGTATTCAAGACCGACAGGCACTCTCGCGGGAGGATTCTTCTTTCCCGAAAGAGCGAGTGCAACTCTGGCTACGGTGTCCGGTGACTTCCCGTTCTGCTCATCGGAAGCCATCTTCGCAACGCTTCTCTTCAGCGTCCTCCCGTAACAGCCCCCGTCCCGGTTCGGCGAATGCATCACCCTGGCCGCCGTGAAGCCCGTCTTCGTGTCGCCGGGTTCGATGATGCACGCTCTCACGCCATACTGCCTCATTTCCATCCGCACGGCATCCGTAAATGCCTCGAGAGCGTACTTGCTCGCGGAATACTGGCTCTGCATGGGTATGGACACCCTTCCCGCAATCGAGCCGATCACGATGAGGAGTCCTCTCCTCTGCCTGCGCATCCTGGAACGACATGGCTGCGCCGCGTTCAGCGTCCCGAAATAATTGACCTCCATCTGCTTCCGGGTCAGCTCCAAGGGCGTCGTCTCTGCCGGTCCGGCTACCCCTATGCCTGCGCATAAGACAGCGATATCCGTGCCCGGCAGCTTTTCCACAAATTCTCTCACCGCCGCCTCGTCGGTGACATCGAGCCGCTTAAGCGTCAAAGATCCGCCTCCCGGGAATCTCTCCGTCTTCTCTTCCGTATTCCGCGACACTCCGACCACATGGAACCCGTTTCCGGCAAACATGAGGGCGCACGCGCGTCCTATGCCGGACGACGCTCCGCTTATAAACACATGCTTTCCGTAGCAGTTCTTCCTCTTTGTGTTCTTCAAATGTCACTCCATCCTCTGCCCGAGCATTCCGTCCCTTCGCATAAGCTTCTCAAGTTCGGAGACAGCCTTCTCAAGCTGGCCGGTGCTGTGAGTTGACGAGATGGTGAAGCGCAGCCTGCTCTCCCCCACCGGGACAGCGGGATACACTGCAGGAGGCACGAAAACACCCTTTTCAAGAAGTTCGGCCGAGAGTCTGGCGGCGTCGGAGTCGGAGCCGATCAGGACGGGCACGATAGCGCTCTCTTTGGCGAGGCACGTGTTCATGCCGCACTCCCTGGCGCGCCTGATGAAAAAGGCTATGTTCCCGTGCAGCTTCGTGACGGCGCTGTTGTCGCGGCGTATGATCTCGATGGCCTTTAAGCAGGCGGCCGCAACAGGCGGCGAAATGCCGGCCGTAAACACGAAGCCGTTCATGCTGTATTTCAGGTACTCGATGATCTCCCTGCTCGCGGCGATGTAGCCGCCGCACCCTCCGAGAGCCTTGGAGAGCGTTCCGTACTTGATGTCGATCGCATCCGGCGCGAGATGGAAATAGTCGTCGCACCCCCCGCCGTTCTCTCCGATGACGCCCCCGGAGTGGGCCTCGTCGACCATGAGGAAGCACCGGTATTTCTCTTTCAGCCGAACGAAGTCAGGGATGGGGGCGATGTCGCCGTCCATGCTGTAGACGCCCTCGACGATGATGAGAACTTTGTTGTATCTGCCCTCGACTTTCCTTAAGATGCTCTCAAGGTGGCCGAGATCATTGTGGTCAAAGACCTTGCTGTCGGCCTCGGAGAGCCGGATTCCCTCGGTCAGGGAGTTATGGGACAGGGCATCGTATACGATGAGGTCACCCCTGCGCGCAAAGCAGCTCACAAAAGCCACGTTCGTCGCCCATCCGCCCGTACAGACGATGGCGTCCTCGGTGTGCTTCCAGTCGGCGATGCTCCTTTCAAGCTCCCGATAGAGCGTCTTTTCGCCGGCGAGGAGGCGCGCGCCGGATGCGGAGGTGCCGTATTTCCTGATGGCGTCGATCGCCGCCTCTTCGGTCTCCGGGCTGCCGGACATGCCGAGGTAGTTATAGGAGCCCAGATTGATGACCTGCCTGCCCATGATGAGGGAGGTATCGCGCACGACGCTGTCATGCGGAATGAAGTAGGGATTGAAGCCGTCCCGCAGCATCTCCTCCTTCCTCACCATGATCTTTTTGTACTCATCCGAGTCGGCAAAGTCCGTTATCCTGTGTGTGCCCGCAAAGCCCTTTCGCTTTGCCTGGGCGCCGGTGTCAAGGCCATGGAGCAGAGCGTAGATGTACCGGGCTGTCGTCTCGATGTTCGTGAGCTTTGTGATTTCCGTGTCGAGGATCACGACATCATACTTCTCCTCGATCCGCGCAACCGTCGAGTAGCAGTCCAGGCTGGTCATTCCGAGGTCCTCGACAAAGGCGTCGGTGTCGGATATGGAGTCCTTCTCCCTGCCCGCAAGGCACCCCGATTCGGCGATGATGTCCCTCACGGCGGCCTTTATTTCAGCGAGCTCCTTTTCATCCGTCTGACTTCCCGAAGGCGGCGTCTCTTTTCTGTCTTCCGCCTTATCTGTCCTTCCGGACCTTCCGGTCAGGGGCAGTTCCTCAAAGTCCGCAAGGCTTCCCCGGATCTTCTGCCGCATTACCTTCATGCTGCCGGAGACGGGCAGCTCGGCGCTGCTTACAAAGGCCCTCGTGACCCTCTCGCCGATGGGCAGCGTCTCGTTGATCTTTCGGATCTGCCCGAGGTATCTGCCCTCATCAAAGTCCCCGGCCTTCTCAGATACGATCGCGATGTCCTCGTAGCTTCCGTTCTTTATGCCGAGCAGGCAGGATTTCGCCGCCCCGGCTATTGCGGAAAAATGGTCCTCCAGCTCATCAGGATAGACATTTTCGCCATTTGCATTGATGATGACGTCCTTGACGCGGCCGCAGATGAAGAGTCCGTCCGGTGTCCGCTTCACGAGGTCGCCGGTCGCAAACCACACGGACTCGTCCCTTTTTACGATCTTCCCGTCGATCATGCTGGCGGTATAGAGTGCATCTCCGCGGAGGAAGAGCTCCCCCTCGGCGGTTGTCCCATCGCCGATTCTGTAATCGATCCGGGAGAAGAAAGAGCCGATGCTCCCCTTCTTGCGCTGCTCGGGATCCAGCGACTCCTCAAAGGAAATGATGCCCGTCTCCGTCATGCCGAAGCCGTTGCTGAGCGGGTACCCGATGTCGTTCATCAGCTCCAGTGTCTCCGCGGGAACGTGGCCGCCCCCGGTGATCATGCAGCGGATCTTCGTCCCGAGGGTCTTCCTCTTTATGACCTGTTTGGTGAGCGGGCTGATCTTCTTTCCGTCGAGATTCTTCCGGATGCCTGCCGCAAGGGTGTTGAAGAAGAGCGGCACGCAGTAGAGATGCGTCACGCCGTGCCTGCTGCAGGCCCCAAGTATGCTCTGGACGGACTTGTCCCGGCAGAAAACAAGGGTCCTGCCCATGACGGAATAGGCCAGGTACACGGCAAACAGCCCGAACACATGGTGAAACGGCAAAAAGGCAAGCAGCTTGCAGGGCTTGCCTTCAATGAACGGAATATCGGGGTTGACATGCCTGGCCTCGTCAAAGATCTGCATGTTGTTCACGATGGTCAGGGCGCTGTAGAGGAAAATGCGGCTGCTGCCGGTCGTGCCGGAGGTGCAAAGAGCGATGTACTCGCCCCATCTCTCCTCTCCGCTCTCGCCCCCTTTCAGTACTTCGGCCGCATCGATGAATTCGAGCGGGCAGCCGGGCAGAGGTTTTGCGGCGACATAGGCCGTCGCGCGGGCCTCCGCAAGAAGGGAGCTCAGCTGTCCGGGCCGGAGGGCGGGGTTTAAGAGGAGCGGGGTCTGCCCTGACATAAGGATGCCCCAGAAGAGCACCGGCCAGTCCAT
>CADCPJ010000329.1 GCA_902803245.1 uncultured Lachnospiraceae bacterium
GGGCTGTGCGGCTGCATGATGCAGGAGGCGCACGTCGTACAGAAGATCAGGAAGAGCTACCCGGTTGTGGAGCTCATCTTCGGGACGCACAACCTCTTTACGTTTCCGGAGCTCCTCGCGAGGATCCTGAAAGAGAGAAAGCGGGTCGTCGAGCTCTGGGAAGGAACCGACCGGATCGTGGAGCATCTCCCCGTGAAGCGCAAGTACGCGTTCAAATCCGGCGTCAACATCATGTTCGGATGCAACAACTTCTGCAGCTACTGCATCGTCCCGTACGTCAGGGGCCGCGAGAGGTCAAGGGAGGCCTCGGACATCCTGGAAGAGGTCCGCGCCCTGTCCGCAGACGGCGTCCGGGAGATCATGCTGCTCGGGCAGAACGTCAATTCCTACGGCAAGACGCTTAAAGGGTCCATGGCCTTCCCGGAGCTCCTGAAAAAAGTCGCGGAAGTGGACGGCATCGACCGGGTGCGGTTCATGACATCCCACCCGAAGGATCTCTCCGACGAGCTGATCGACGTGATCGCGTCCGACGAGACGATCTGCCGGCACGTCCATCTCCCGGTGCAGTCCGGAAGCAGCAGAATTCTGGAGAAAATGAACCGGCACTACACGAGGGAGCAGTATCTTGAGCTTGCCGGGAAGCTGAGGGACGCCGTCCCGGACCTGTCGCTTACGACCGACATCATCGTCGGATTCCCCGGGGAGACGGAGGAGGACTTCATGGAGACCCTCTCCCTCGTCCGGGAAGTCCGGTTTGACAGCGCGTTCACCTTCCTCTACTCGAAGCGAACGGGAACTCCCGCGGCAGCGTGGGAGAACCAGGTCCCGGACGAGGAGGCCCACAGGAGATTTGAGGAGCTCTTAAAGGTCGTCCGTGAGACAGCCGAGCCGGAGTGCGCGAGGTTTACCGGCCGGGTCATGGATGTCCTCGTGGAGGAGAAGAACAAGGAGCCCGGCTATGTCAGCGGGCGCATTTCCCAGAACCTCACCGTGCACTTTCAGGGGAGCGGGGAGCTGATCGGGCAGATCGTCCCGGTGAAACTGAAGGAATGCAAGGGATTCTATTACTTTGGAGAGCTCACGAAAGCGTAAAGGACAGGTAGGAAAATGGCATTATCACCGATGATGCAGGAATATGTGCGGACGAAGGAAGCCAATCCGGGCTGCATACTGATGTACCGGGTCGGCGACTTCTTCGAGATGTTCTTCGAGGATGCTCAGATGGTCTCCAGGGAGCTGGAGCTGACCCTCACCGGAAAGGAATGCGGGCTGCCGGAGCGGGCGCCGATGTGCGGCGTCCCGTTTCACGCTGTGGACACTTATATCGGGAGGCTCGTGAAGCTGGGGCACAAGGTGGCCGTGTGCGACCAGGTGGAGGACCCGAAGGAGGCGAAGGGCCTCGTCCGCCGGGAGATCACAAGGATCGTGACTCCCGGCACTAATTTTGATGCCGCGGCGATGGAGGAGGGGAAGAACAACTTTTTTCTCTCCGTCGTAAGCACCGACGACCGCATCGGCATCGCCGCCTGCGACGTGTCCACCGGCGAGTTCATGCTGACGGAGACCGAGCGGGAGGAGAAGCTGTACGACGAGCTGACGAAGCTCTCCCCCTCCCAGATCATCTGCAACGAGGCCGTGGTGCTCCTCGCCCCTTCCTTAAAAGAGTACTGCACGCATTACCGCGTGCTTCTCGAGACGCTGGATGACCGGTATTTCTCGGACGAGAGCTGCGAGGCCGCGCTTAAGGACCATTTTCATGTGCAGTCCATGGAAGGGCTCGGGATTAAAGACATGCCCTGCGGGATCTCCGCCGCCGGCGCGCTGATCAGCTACCTCTTCGAGACCCAGAAAAATGACCTGAGCCACATCTCCTATATCCGCCCCTACCGTCTGGAATCCTATATGGTCCTCGGAAGCGCCACGATGCGGAACCTGGAGCTGACGGAGACCATGCGGGAGAAGGCGAAGAGAGGATCCCTTCTGTGGGTCCTCGACCGCACGAAGACGGCCATGGGGGCGAGAATGCTCCGCAGCTGGGTCGAGCAGCCTCTCATCGTAAAGGACGAGATCACGAAGAGGCTGGACGCCGTCGAGGCGCTTCTTAAGGACGAGATCTCTAACGAGGAGCTGCGGGAGTACTTAAGCCCTGTCTATGACCTGGAGAGGCTCGTGGCGCGCATTTCCCTAAAGAGCGCAAACCCGAGGGATCTGGTCGCGCTCCGCAGCTCGTTCGGGATGCTTCCGCCTATCCGCAGCCTCCTTCATGCATTTCCATGCCCTCTCTTTGAGGAGTACGACAGGGAATACGACGATCTCGCCGACCTTGAGGATCTGCTCGGCCGGGCCATCTGCGACGATCCCCCTCTTGCTCTCAAGGAAGGCGGAATCATCCGCGACGGATACTCGAAGGACGTGGACACGTACCGCGCGGCGAAGACGGACGGCAGGAGATGGCTCGCCGAGCTCGAGGCGAGGGAGAGGGAGGCCACGGGCATTCACACGCTGAAGGTGAAGTTCAACCGGGTCTTCGGATACTGCATCGAGGTCAGCAACTCCTTCAAGGACAAGGTGCCGGAGCACTACATAAGGAAGCAGACGCTGGTCGGCGGGGAGAGATACACAACGCAGGAATTAAAGGAGCTGGAGGACAGGATTCTGGGAGCGCAGGACCGGCTCTATTCAATCGAGTACGACCTCTTCACGGAGATCAGGGAGACGTTAAATAAAAATCTCGTCCGGATCCAGAAGACGGCGAAGCTCATCGCCGGCATCGATGCGCTCGCTTCATTTGCCTATACAGCGAGGAGAAACCGGTACGTGCGCCCGAATATCACGGAGGACGGCGCGATCCGCATAAAAGGCGGGAGGCACCCGGTGGTCGAGAAAATGGTTCCCGAGGGACGCTTCGTCCCGAACGACACGGATCTCAACAAGAAGAACCGGCGCATCTCCATCATCACGGGCCCGAACATGGCCGGAAAATCGACCTATATGAGGCAGACCGCCCTCATCGTGCTGATGGCGCAGATCGGTTCATTTGTCCCGGCGGACTCGGCCAGCATCGGCATCGTGGACCGCATCTTCACCCGCGTCGGGGCTTCGGACGATCTCGCGAGCGGGCAGAGCACCTTCATGGTCGAGATGACGGAAGTGGCGGGAATCTTAAGAAATGCCACGCAGGACTCCCTCCTCATCCTCGACGAGATCGGGCGCGGGACGTCTACCTTCGACGGACTGGGGCTCGCCTGGGCGATCATCGAGTACATCGCAAACAGGAAGCGGATCGGAGCGAAGACGCTGTTCGCGACCCACTACCACGAGCTGACGGAGCTCGAGGGAAAGATCGAGGGGGTAAACAACTACTGCATCGCCGTGAAGGAGAAGGGAGACGGGATCGTCTTTTTGAGGAAGATCGTGAAGGGCGGCGCGGACAAGAGCTACGGAATTCAGGTGGCGAGACTTGCGGGAGTGCCGGAGGCGGTGCTCGCCCGCGCGGACGACCTCGTGAAGCAGCTCTCGAAGGCCGACATCACGGAGGCCGTGGAGACTCTCAGCGGGCCCTCGAAAAAGCAGAAGGACCGGCCGGCGCACTACGATGAGGTGGACCTAAACCAGATGTCCTTCTTCGACATGACTTCGGACGAGGATATCCTGAAAGAGATCGAGGAGATCGACGTGCAGAACCTGACGCCCCTCGATGCGCTCAATGAGCTGTACCGGCTGCAGAGCAGGCTGAAGAACCGGTGGAAGCGGTCATGACCAAAAACGGAATGATCTTTTTTTCGCACCGGAGGCATCCCTTCCGGAGCCATTTTCGTTAACGACTGTTAGGGGAATCACAGATGGCATCACGAATACACGTCCTAAGTCAAAGCACAATTGATAAGATCGCCGCCGGGGAGGTCGTGGAGCGGCCGGCTTCCGTCGTAAAAGAGCTGGTTGAGAACTCACTCGATGCCGGGGCTTCGAGGATCACGGTCGAAATAGCGGGGGGAGGGATCTCCCTTCTCCGCGTCACGGACAACGGCTGCGGAATCTCAGCCGAGGATCTCCCCTATGCCTTTTTGCGGCACGCGACCAGCAAGATCGAGGACGTGAAGGACCTGCACTCCCTCACGTCCCTGGGCTTCAGAGGCGAGGCGCTCTCAAGCATCGCCGCCGTGAGCCGGGTGGAAGTCATCACGAAGCGCGCGGAGGACATGACGGCGTCCCGCTACCTGATCGAGGGCGGGAGGGAGAAGGACCTCTTTGAGATCGGTGCGCCGGACGGAACGAGCGTCGTGATGCGGGATCTCTTCTTCAACACGCCGGCCCGCGGAAAATTCCTGAAATCCGCTGCGACCGAAGCGGCCCACGTCGGAGCGATCGTCGAGCAGCTCATCCTGTCAAACCCGGACGTCGCTTTCACATACATCGCAAACGGACAGACGAAGCTGAGCTCCTCCGGGAGCGGGAAGCTCTCGGATGCCGTGTATCACATCTACGGCAGGGATCTTGCGCAGCTTCTCATACCGATCTATGCATCGGACGGGGAGCTCCTCACTCATGGCCTGATCGGAAAGCCCCAGGTCTCGAGGGGAAACCGCAATTTCGAGAACTACTACGTGAACGGCAGGTATGTGAAGAGCAGGATCGTCTCGCGCGCCATCGAGGACGGCTACGGGACAAAGCTCATGCAGCACCAGTATCCCTTCGCCTGCTTCAAGCTGGAGATTTCCCCGGAAGCGGTCGACGTCAATGTCCACCCGACGAAGATGGACGTGAGATTCTCCGACGAGAAGAGGGTCTATGAGTTTGTGAGAAATGCCGTGGAGCAGACGCTGAAGGGGCTTGACATGACGCTCGATGCCGCGAAGGCGGAGGCCCTGTCCGGAAAGCGGGTTACGGGTCATGTGGGCGGGATGGCTGCGGCAGCGGGCGGTTTGGCGGGCAGCACTGTGGGCGGTTTGGCGATGGGCGAAGCAGGAAGCCTCACGGGCGGCGCTGTGGGTGGTTTGGCAGACGGAACGGCGGGCGGTTTGGCGAGCGGTACAGCGAGCGGTTCAGCAGGCAGTTCAGCAGATTATGCAGCTGGCAAAACAGACGGGACAGCTGCGGCAGCGAAC
>CADCPJ010000330.1 GCA_902803245.1 uncultured Lachnospiraceae bacterium
AGGATGTGAATACTACTGTATGGACGCCGGCTGGTATGACAAGGGTTTCTGGTGGGACCGCGTCGGCGAATGGAAAGAATCCCCCGAACGTTTCCCGAACGGACTGAAGTCAGTCTGTGACTATGTCCGGAGCAAGGGCATGATTATGGGACTGTGGGTGGAGATCGAGTCGATGGGCGTAAAGTGCGGACTGGCCAAAACGCTGCCCGACAACTGGTTCATCTGCCGGCACGGCCGAAGACACATCGATAACGGCCGGGATCTTCTCGACTTCCGCAATCCGCAGGTCAGAACCTACTGCAGGGATGTCCTTGAGCGGCTGATCGCCGATTACGGCGTCGGCTATTTCAAGATCGACTACAACGTGACCATGGGATGCGGGAGCGATCTGAACACCGACAGCTGCTCCGGCGCGATCCTTGACCACTGCCGCGCCCTGCACGCCTGGTACGAAGACATCTTCCGCGCCCATCCCGGCCTGGTGATTGAGAACTGCGGATCCGGCGCGCAGCGCATGGACTACGGGATGCTCTCCCTTCTGAGCCTCCAGTCCACCAGCGACCAGACGGACAGCATCTACAATTCCTATATCGCATCCGTCATCGCCAGCGGCGTGACTCCGGAGCAGGGAGGTATGTGGGTATATCCGTACGAGGATGACAGGGAACATGTCATCTACAACATGGTGAACGGTCTTCTGCTGCGCCCGTATATGAGCGGCATGGTGTGGAAGCTGGGCGAAGAGTGCATGGACCTTCTGAAGGAAGGCGTGTCGCTCTACAAGAAGATCCGCTCCGATGTCCGGCAGGCGCTGCCCTTCTTCCCGCTTGGTTTCAACTCCATCCGGGACGAGGTACTCGCTTACGGACTGCGGTCCGAAGATCACGCCTTTCTGTCGGTCTTTACGCCAAAGACGGACACTGCCGTGATTCCGCTTGCGTTCAAAGGCAAAAAGACCGGCAGCGTCAGGGTGCTCTACCCGTCCGCTGCCGACTGCGAATATCATGTGAAAGACGACATCCTCACGGTGAAGATGCCGCAGGCAAAAGCCGCAAGGCTGTTTGAGCTGACACTGGAAAACCGCTGAGCACTTTCACTTAAAAGCTGAGCACTTTCACTTAAAATAGGAGACGATCTCTTTCGCGTCCTGCTCTGTGAGGCTGCCCGGCACCCAGCCGACCTTTACGTTGTCGTCGTCATAGCGCGGAATCATGTGCAGATGGAAATGAAACACCGTCTGACCCGCGCTCCGGCCGTTGTTCTGAACCAGATTCAGGCCGGTCGCATGAAGAGCGGTAAAGAGCTTTCCGGAAACCTTCTTCGCGACGGCTGCCGCGCGGCCGAGTACGTCTTCCGGAATCTCAAACAGATTCGCGTAATGCTCCTTCGGCAGGATAAGCGAGTGGCCCTTCGCCGCCGGATTCAGATCCAGAATGACGCGGAATTCGTCATCCTCGTACAGCGTTGCGGACGGAATCTCCCCGTTCGCGATCTTGCAAAAGATACAGTTGCAGTCCTTCATAATACTGTCTCCCTCCTGTTATTTCTGATGGCCTGCTGCCTTTCATCGCGATAAGCCGGCCGCTCTGCTGCCGGGAAAAGCGCTGATACAGTCAGCGTTTCCTCAGGATCTTAGGATCTGTGATACAGCTCCTTATCCGCTCTCTTCCGCGTGCCGCAGCACGGCCTTCGGATGATACAGCACAATCCCCAGCACAAAGCCTGACACCAGGCCACCCATATGCGCGCTCTGGTCGACGCCGCGGTCGACGAGGCCCTGCATCACCATGAGTACGATCATCAGAAGCAGCCTGCGCATGCCGTCCGCGCCGAAGCTCTTCCGGTTCCTGAGCGCGACATAGAAAAATGCTCCCATCACGGTAAAGATTGCACCCGACGCGCCGGCGCTGACCTTGTAATTCCCGCTCTGGATGCTCATGAACAGGGACACCAGGTTTCCTCCGAGGACCCCGAGCAGATAGATCACAAGGTACCTCACCGGGCCCACGATACTCTCCAGGATATCCCCAAGGAAAAACAGGCTGAACATGTTATAGGCCAGATGCTCGAACCCGAAGTGCAGGAACATGGAGGAGAACAGACGCCAGTACTGCCCTTCCATGACCATCGGCGTATATACCGCCCCATGTTCCACCATAAACTGCGCGTCGGCCGTATCCCCTATGATCTCAAGCACGACGTAGACTGCAATGTTGATGAGCACCAGCGCAAGGGTAACCTTGCGCCTGCTTTTTATGAACTGCGCGAAATCATTCATCATTTCCGTTATGCTGCCGGTGTGATCCGTGACGCGTACTCCCGGACTTCCTCCTCGGTGGCCGGCACCGCGCTGCGGCTCTCATCCTCTTTCTCAATCTCCATCCATACAACCGCGTCACCGGCCTTAAGCGCGGCAACTGTTCCGCCCATTTTGTAGCCGTTGTAGGTATAGCCCTTGAACCCGTAGCTGACCGGTGTCCCGTCCCCAAGCGTTGTCTGCATCACATCCGTGCGCGTGACATCGGAATAGCTGCTGTC
>CADCPJ010000331.1 GCA_902803245.1 uncultured Lachnospiraceae bacterium
CTCTGAACGCCCACAATGAGGGACGCAAAGCGTCCCGAATGCTGGGGGTGCTGAATAGTTACGCTGATTTTATCGAAGAGCTTAAAGAGCTGATTTCCTGCGTTCTTCTATCGAAGCGTCAGTGTCGGCAGCGGCGTATAAGCCGCTGTCGGTTTTCATGCGCTTAAGGGTCTTTTTTTCTTTTTCCGTGGTGAAATGAGGAGTGGTATGCAGCTTCATCAGTATAAGAGCAATGGCATGAATATCGTTCTGGATGTCCCGAGCGGCTCCGTCCACGTCGTCGACGACCTGGTCTACGACGCATTAAGCATCATGGGTGAGACGGCGGACAGGGCGGAGATCAGAAGGCGGCTGTCCCGCGAGTACGAGATGGGGGAGATCGAGGAGTGCCTCGGGGAGATCGAGGAGCTGAAGAAAAGCGGACAGCTCTTTTCCGACGAGCCCTACGCGCCTTCCATAGAGGCGTTTTCGGCCCGCCCTTCGGTGGTAAAGGCCCTCTGCCTGCACATTGCCCACGACTGCAACCTGGCGTGCCGCTACTGCTTCGCGGAGGAAGGGGAATACCACGGCCGCCGCGCACTCATGAGCTTCGAGACAGGAAAGAAAGCCCTGGACTTCCTGATTGAAAATTCCGGAGAGAGGGTCAACCTCGAGGTGGACTTCTTCGGCGGGGAGCCTCTCATGAACTGGGAGGTCGTAAAACGGCTTGTCGCCTACGGGCGCGGGCGGGAGAAGGAAGCCGGAAAGCATTTCCGCTTCACGCTCACCACGAACGGCGTGCTCCTTGACGACGAAGTGATGGATTTTTGCAACAGGGAGATGGACAACGTCGTGCTCTCCATCGACGGAAGGAAGGAGGTCCACGACCGGATGCGGCCTTTCCGGAAGGGGGCGGGGAGCTATGACCTCATCCTCCCGAAATTCCGGAAGTTCGCCGCCATGCGGAGGGAGCTCGGCCTCAAATACTATGTCCGCGGGACGTATACTCACTGGAACACGGATTTTGCGGCGGATGTCCTGCACCTCCACGATCTCGGCTTTGACCAGATCTCCGTGGAGCCGGTCGTCGCCCCGCCGTCTGAGGACTACGCGATCCGCCCGGAGGACCTGCCGATTCTCACGGAGCAGTACGATATTCTCGCCCGCGAGATGATCCGGCTGGAAAAAGAAGAAAATGGTTTCAATTTTTTCCATTTTATGATAGATTTGACGGGTGGCCCTTGCGTCTACAAGCGCCTGTCCGGCTGCGGGAGCGGCTCGGAGTACATGGCGGTGACGCCCTGGGGCGATCTGTATCCCTGCCACCAGTTCGTGGGAATGGAGGACTTCCTCCTCGGAAATGTCGACGAGGGAGTGAAGAAGACGGAACTGGTGAGGGAATTCAAAAAGGTCAACGTCTACAGCAAGAAGGAGTGCACGACCTGCTTCGCGAGGTTCTACTGCAGCGGCGGGTGCGCTGCCAACTCGTATCATTTTACCGGACAGATCGGGAGCGTGTACGAGATCGGCTGCATTCTTGAGAGGAAGCGCGTGGAGTGCGCCCTCATGATCAAGGCGGCGCTGGCGGAATGAATCGGTTTATAGGGAAGACGGAATTCCCTGCCCGGCAGAGGATTTCGCCGTCAACTATAATTTGGTGGCTGTTTAAGGCATCCCGGATACCGGGACTTTTGGCAGTTACGCATATTCAAAAGTAGCAAGGAGAGTTGCAAGTCATGAAAAAGAGAACAGGCATTATCACTGTCGTAGTCCTGATCGCCGTAACGGTCCTCATGCTGTTTACGGCGCTGAAAGGCTTCGGCCCGACAGGCACCGGCGCGATGCGGAACATCAAGACCGGCCTCGATCTGTCAGGCGGTGTATCCATCACCTACGAGTCGGATGAGCCGAACCCGTCTATGGAAGACATGGATGACACCGTATACAAGCTCCAGCGCCGCGTCGAGCAGTACTCGACCGAGGCGAATGTCTACAAGGAAGGTCTCACAAGAATCAATGTCGAGATCCCGGGCGTGACAGATGCCAACGCCATTCTCGCCGAACTCGGCACACCCGGCTCGCTCTACTTTATCGCCGAGACGGATGCCGACGGCAACGAAAACTACAGCTACAACTCCTCAACCGGACAATATGAACTGAACAAGACCATCGAGGAGCTCGAAGCGGACGGCTCCATCGTCTGCACCGGCTCTGACATCGACGACGCCCAGGGCGTCATCACACAGGATTCCACAACCAAGAACAACAAGCCGGTCGTGGAGCTATCCTTCAATTCCGAGGGAACAAAGAAGTTCGCTGACGCGACGACCAAGGCCTATTCGGCGGGCGAGTCCATCGGCATCTACTATGACGGCGAGTTCGTCTCCGTCCCCTCCGTCAACGCGGCAATCACGGACGGCAAGGCGATCATCGAGGGCATGGGCGACATCGACGCGGCAAAAGAGCTCGCTTCCTACATCCGTATCGGCGGACTTAAGGTCACTCTTCACGAGATCCGCTCCAACGTGGTCGGCGCCCAGCTCGGACAGGAAGCGATCCGCACATCGCTCATCGGCGGCGTCGTGGGACTGTGCCTCGTCATGGTCATCATGATCGCATTCTACCTCCTCCCGGGTGTCATCGCGTCCTTCGCGCTGCTCCTTTACATCTCGATGATGCTGGTGCTCCTCAACGCGTTCGATCTGACGCTCACCCTGCCCGGCATCGCAGGTATCATCCTCGGTATCGGTATGGCGGTTGACGCGAACGTCGTCATCTACTCCCGCCTCCAGGAGGAAATTACGAACGGGACTTCCGTCCGCGGCGCCATCAATGCCGGCTTCCACAAGGCGATGTCGGCCATCGTCGACGGCAACGTCACGACGCTCATCGCGGCCGCTGTCCTCGGAGGACTCGGAACAGGTACCATCAAGGGATTCGCGATGACCCTCGCGCTGTCTGTCGTTCTGTCGATGTTCACGGCCCTCGTCGTGTCCCGTCTCCTCTGCCAGGCGGTCTGTGCTCTCGGATCGGACAACCCGAAGCTCTGGGCGAGACCCAAGAAGCTGACGCATTTCCACTTCACGGCAAAGTGGACGAGGTTCCTCGCAGTTGCGTGCGCGGTCATCGTGATCGGCGTGATCTGCATGATCGTCAATTCCGCGCGCGGCAGCCACAGCCTCAATTTCTCACTGGAGTTCCTCGGCGGAACATCCACTACAGTTGATTTCAACGAGGACTATTCCCTCGCCGAGCTGGACGAGAAGGTGAAGCCGGTCGTCATGGAAGTGACAGGCGACGCCAACGTCTCCATGCAGAAGGTCGTCGGATCTCCGCAGGTCATCATCAAGACCCGCACGCTCAGCGTCGATGAGAGATCTGCGATGGCTGACAAGCTCTCTGAGTCCTTCGGAGTCGAGGAAGGCAGCATCACGGCCGAGTCCATCTCCGCGACGGTCGGAAAGGAAATGAGAAGAAGCGCGATCCTCGCGGTGATCATCGCCGTCGTGCTGATGCTTCTCTACATCTTCATCCGCTTCAAGGACATCCGCTTCGCCTCCGCGGCGGTCATCGCGCTCATCCATGACGTGCTGATCGTGCTGATGGCTTACGCGATTCTTCGGATCTCCGTCGGCAACGCGTTCATCGCCGTCATGCTGACGATCCTCGGCTACTCGATCAACTCCACGATCGTCATCTTCGACCGCATCCGTGAGATGCAGCCCACCTTCCCGAAGAACGGCGACCTGGCGGAGCTCGTGGACAACGCGGTGAATATGACTCTGACGAGAAGTATTCTCACGAACCTGACAACCTTCTCATCCATCCTGATGCTGTTTATCCTCGGCGTGGCCTCCATCAAGGAGTTCACACTCCCGATGATGGTCGGTATCGTTGCAGGTGCCTGCTCATCTGTCTTCATGACGGGCCCGCTCTGGCACTGGATGCGCACTCATTTCGGCAAGGATGCGAAGGAATACCAGAGAATGCGCGCCCGCGCCGTGAGCGCGGCGGAAGATAAGGGAAGCGCCTCGAATGCGTCTGGCGCCGCTTCTTCAGGAAGCGCTGCGATAAGGCGCGAAGGCGGCAACCCGAACGTCATCCGCAAGAAGAAGACAAAGAAGCATCCCACACGCAGCTGACCCTGACCGAAAA
>CADCPJ010000332.1 GCA_902803245.1 uncultured Lachnospiraceae bacterium
CTTGGGGCCTACGCCTCGCGTCAGACGTACGTCGCGGGCTTCTCCATCCGCCAGACGGCGGATCTCCTCCGGGAGAAGATCATTGCTTCCGCCGCTTACCGCACGGGTGAGCCCGCGGAGGGACTCGACATCGCGGACAGCTGCGTCGTTCGGAAGAGCGATGGATCCGTTGTCATGACGCTCTCCAAACTCGCTATGACCGCCCAGTACGACCCCGTGCGGAGCGAACACATCACGGCGGAGAGCACCTTCACCATCCGCTCGAATGCCTACTCCTTCGGCTGCACCATCGCCGAGGTCGAGGTGGACATCCCGATGTGCAAGGTGAAGCTCGTTAATATGGTAAATGTTCACGACTGCGGCAGACTCATCAATCCCGCGCTGGCGCAGGCGCAGGTCCACGGCGGGATGTCCATGGCCATCGGGTTCGGACTGTCCGAGCAGCTCCTCTTCGACGAGAAGACGGGAAAGCCGCTAAACAACAACCTGCTCGATTACAAGCTCTCGACATTCATGGATCATCCGCACCTCGAGGCGCAGTTCATCGAGAACCCCGAGCCGACCTCTCCCTTTGGGACCAAGGCTTTGGGAGAGCCGCCCACCTGCTCCGGCGCACCGGCGATCCGCAATGCGATCCTGAACGCGACCGGCGCGGCGATCAACAAAAATCCCATCACCCCGCATGTCCTCTACGAGGAACTGAGCCGGGCGGGGCTGATACACGACTCATGGAGAGAGGGGGGCTCAAGCGATGTATGATATAAAAGCCATCTATGAAGCTGAGAGTGTGGAAGACGCTGTCCGTCTCCGTCTTGCCCATCCCGAAGCGCAGATTATCGCGGGCGGGTCCGACGTGCTCGTGCAGATACGCGAGGGAAGGCGGGCCGGGAAGGAGCTCATCTCGATCTACGGGATCGACAGCCTCCGCGGCGTGTGCCTCGATGAGGAGGGCTCGCTCCGCATTGGCTCCCTCACGAGCTTTTCCCACATCACGAGGGACCCTCTTGTGCAGAAACACTGCGCCGTCCTCGGCGAAGCGGTCGATCAGATCGGCTCTCCCCAGATCCGGAACATCGGCACGATCGGCGGCAACACCTGCAACGGCGTGACCTCGGCGGACTCGGCATCCACCCTGCACGCGTGGGAGGCCGTCGTCGAACTGACCGGAATACACGGCCGGCGTCTCGTCCCGATCCATGATTTCTATATCAAGGCCGGGACGGTGGACATCCGCGCGGAAGAGGGCGAGATCGAGACGGCGATCCTCATTCCGCGAAAGAGCTATGAGGACACCTTCGGGCACTATATCAAGTACGGAATGAGAAATGCCATGGAGATCGCCACCTTGGGCTGCTCGGTGAATGTCCGGCTTTCGAAGGACAAAAGCACAATTGAGCGCTGCCGGATCGCCTTCGGCGTCGCGGGACCCGTGCCCATGCGCGCGCCGTCCGCGGAGGCCGTCGCAAACGGGCAGAAGCCGACACGGGACCTTGCGGAGGCGTTCTCCCTCGCCGTGCTTGAGGACATCAATCCCCGAGATTCGTGGCGCGCGGCGAAGAACTTCCGGAAGCATATCGCTGTAGAAATGGCAAAGCGCGCGCTGACCGAGTCGGTCAAGAGGGCGGGAGGTGAGCTGTTATGAGTGCGCAGTACAAGATGATCCGCTGCAACATCAACGGGCGCGATGTGGAGAAAATGGTGGACGTGCGCGCGTCGCTTACGGATATGCTGAGGAACGAATACCACCTCACCTCTGTCAAGAAGGGCTGCGAGGTGGGCGAGTGCGGAGCGTGCACCGTCCTCATTGACGGCGAGACGTTCAACTCCTGCATCTACCTGGCGATCTGGGCCGAAGGAAAGCACATCGTGACGCTGGAGGGACTCCTTGGCGCCGAGGGCGAGCTGAGCGATATCCAGCAGGCATTTATCGACGAGACGGCGATCCAGTGCGGCTTCTGCACCCCGGGCTTTATCCTGACGGCCAGGGAGATATTGGACGCGGACCGCATGTTCACGGACGACGAGCTCCGGAAGCTCCTCTCGGGACACCTGTGCCGCTGCACGGGCTATGAGAATATCTTCCGGGCGGTCAAGAAGGCCATGTACCGGCGGCAGGGCCGGGAGATCGACTTTTAAGAGCCGATGGATGAAAACAGAACGCATTTTAAGAAGGGAGGCGGTTCCTCCCCCTATGAGCACTGCGTGCTCTGCCCGAGGCGCTGCGGCGCCGACCGCACCGGCAGGATGCGCGGATACTGCGGCATGGGAGCGGAAGCTTCCGTATCGCGGGTCTCCCTCCACATGTGGGAGGAGCCGTGCATATCGGGGGCGAGGGGGTCCGGGACGGTCTTCTTCTCGGGATGCTCACTTGGATGCATCTACTGCCAGAACAGCAGCATTGTCTCCGGGAACATCATACCGGGAGGAGGCAGGGACCTTCCCCTTGGAAGGACGGTAACGGCGGAAGAGCTCGCCGAAATCTTCTTCCGACTTGAAGAGAAGGGAGCGCACAACGTCAATCTGGTGACTGCCGCGCATTTTCTTCCCCATGTAAGAGAGGCGCTTGCGAGGGCAAAGAGCGGGGGTCTTGGCATTCCCGTCGTCTACAACACGAGCGGATATGAGAGCGCGGAATCGCTCCGGCACCTACAAGGGCTCGTCGACATATACCTCACGGATTTCCGCTATATCCGCCCGGACACGGCCTCGAAGTACTCGCGGGCGCCGGATTATCCGGCCGCCGCCAAACAGGCTCTCGACGAGATGACCCGCCAGGGCGCGCTTCATTTTTCTGAGGACGGGATGCTTCTGTCCGGCACCCTCGTGAGGGTCCTGCTTCTTCCCGGGCACGTGAGGGAGGCCTGTGAGATTCTTCATTTTCTTCACGAAAGATACGGAGACGGGATCTATGTGAGCCTCTTAAGCCAGTACACACCGCTTCATGCGGCCGCTTCCGACCCGCTCCTTAAGAGAAAAGTGACGAGGCGAGAGTACGGGAGACTCATACAGTGCGCGCTCGACCTCGGCATGGAGCGGGTGTATATCCAGGAGGGCTCATCTGCCGGGGAGAGCTTCATTCCCGTATTTGACGGCGGGGAATACTTATAATGGTCAGTGTATTTTCCCGTATTTGACGGCGGGGAATACTTTGAATGAGCGGTATCAATATCGTGATCCGGAAGGGAATCTCATTACACACAGATAATGGAGGGACAGCATGAAGGCACTCATCATTTATTACACGCAGTCCGGCAATACGCAGGCGGTCGCAAAGCAGATTGCAAGAGGAATCCGAAGCA
>CADCPJ010000333.1 GCA_902803245.1 uncultured Lachnospiraceae bacterium
AATTTCCGTAATGAGGACCGATGGTCATCATTTCCCCATACAGAATTTCGAAAAAATGGCATCGATGAGATCGTCGTCCACATCCTCTCCGATGATCTCCCCGAGCTTCGCATACGCATCCATGAGATCAATCGAATAGAAGTCCTCCGGCATGCCGTCCCGGACACTCTCCTCCACATGGGAAAGTGATAAGAGCGCGGCGTCAATCGCGCTCAGGTGACGGGCATTCGTGATCATCGTCTCCTCGTTCAGCGCGATCTTTCCGTGAAAGAACATGGTGCGGATCTCCTCAAGAAGACGCCCAAATCCGGTCTGTTCCTTTGCCGACACGAAGATCACGGGAATTTCTCCTCCGCTCTTTCTCTTTAACTCCTCCGCCTTTACGACGGGAACAAGGTCCGTTTTATTAAGGAGGATGACCGCCTGCCGGCCGCGGATCAGGGACAGAATTTCCTCATCGTTTTCATCGAGAGGGCGGGCGGAATCGAAGACGGCAAGAAGAAGGTCCGCGCGGGATGCGTACTCCCTGGCCCTCCCGATGCCGATCTCCTCGATCACATCCCTGGCCTCATGGATTCCCGCCGTGTCGATAACGCGAAGGAGGAGTCCTCCGAGACGCACCTCCTCCTCCAGAATATCCCTGGTCGTCCCCTCGATCTCCGTCACGATTGCCCTGTCTGCTCCGGAGAGGGCATTTAAGAGGGAGGACTTTCCGGCATTCGGCTTTCCGAGAATGACGGTGAGAATTCCCTCCCTGATGAGCCTGCCCTCGCCGAATGAACCGCGGAGCTCCTTTAATTTCTCCCGGACGGGATGGAGCTTTATGAGCAGCTTCTCCCCGTAATTCCCGATCTCATAGTGCTCGGGGTCGTCGAGGGCTGCCTCGATGAAGGCGAGCTCATCCATGATCACTTCTCTTAGTTCCGTTATCTTAAGCCTCACGGAACCGGAGAGCTGCATGATCGAACTCTTAAGCGCATCATCGCTCTTTGCGCTGATCACGTCCATGACGGCCTCGGCTTCACTCAGATCGATCCGTCCTCCGAGAAAAGCCCTCTTCGTAAATTCCCCGGGCTCCGCGGCGCGCGCGCCATTTTTTAAGACCAGGTCCATCACGCACTGCATGACATAGGGACCGCCGTGGGTATTGATCTCCACAGTGTCCTCGGTGGTGTATGTCGCGGGGGCCCGCATCACCATCACCAGGCACTCGTCGATGGCCTCTTCCCTCCCGCCTTCTCTCCGGACGATTGTTCCGTAGTGAATGGTGTGGGACGGATAGCCCGTGACATCCGCCTTCTTCTTCGGCTGAAAGATTCGTGAGAGAATGAAAAAAGCTTCAGGCCCCGAAATCCGGATGATTCCGATGCCCGAAGCTGTCATTCCGCTCGCGACGGCCGCAATTGTATCTGATTCCATCGCTCCGTCCTCTTGCTGCAGTTGTCAAATTCTTCCTCCCGGAAGTACCGATGCATAAAAAGCAGTAACTGTTCAGCTCCTCTTCGGAGTCACAACTACGTGCCTGTAAGGTTCCTCTCCCTCACTGTAGGTCTCCACAAACCGGTTTCCCTGAAGAGAGGAATGTATGATCCTTCTCTCATAGGGATTCATCGGCTCCAGGGAGACCGGGCGGTGCGTCTTCTTCACCTTGTAAGCGATGTTCCGCGCCAGATTGCTCAGCGTATCCGCCCTGCGCGCCCTGTAGTCCTCCGTGTCGAGCTTGACGCGGACGTAGTCCTCACTCTTTTTATTTACGACGAGGCTTGTCAGGTACTGGAGCGAATCGAGGGTCTGCCCCCTCTTTCCGATGAGGAGCCCCATCTCCTCTCCGTCAAATGTGCAGCTGAGCGATCCCTCCTTCTGGTCATATTCGGAGTGGATCTTAGCATCAATCTTCATCGCGGCAAATACAGATCTGAGGAATCCCTCGGCGGCAGCTTTGAGCTCCTCCTCCTTCTCTTTGGAGATCGGTTTCACGACTCTCTCCGGCTTCGGCTTTGAGGGCTCATATTCCGGAATCGCCGTCTCCTCCCTGTGCAGGGATTCCTCAGCTCTTCCGCCTCTCTTCTCCCGGGAATTCCTCCTTCCCTCAGCCGGGCGTCTCTCCCTTCTTTCAGGGCGAAGCTCGACCTCAGGCCGCCCTTCCACTTTTGCCTTGGCAGCGGCAGCCGCCGCGCGCTTCTCAATTTCGTCGCTCGTAATAACCTTCGGCTCTTCTTTGACGGTCTCGAAAGCCTTCGTCACCACGGATTCCTTCGCTTTTTTCTCCGCTTCCTCGATCGCTTTTCTCTCCGCCTCCAGTTCCTCAAAAGAGCGGGCGCGGGCGCGTATAACCGCCGGCTTGGAGCCTATCCCCAGAAATCCGCTTGAGGCCTCCTGGATCACATCGTAGTCCAGCCGGTCCGAAGTTACCCCCAGTTCCAGGCAGGCCTGCGTGATCGCTTCATCTACGGTCTTCGCCGTAAATTCCCTGTAGTCCATGTCCCTTCCTCCAAAAAATGGTTCTTTATGACTTATTTATATGAGACTGCCTTTCTCCTTTGGCGTCTCCTGTCATTTCTTCTTTTTCACCGACTTTCCGGCAGTTTTCTCATCAAAAGCTTTTACCATATTCGCTTTCGATGCCAGAGAACCGGGACGGGCATTTTGATTGTAATAAGCCGTCGATTCCTCCATGGCCTTTTTGTTCCTGTCGGCCTGAGCTGCCAATTTCTCGGCTCTCTTCTGATCCTCCACCTCAAAGCTCCTCGTGGATGTGTGAGCCTGGGATGTGATCTTCTGAGGAGGAAGTCCCTGCTTCTCGCGCTTCTTGTTCATCTTCTCCTGCGCCGCCCTGATG
This sequence comes from uncultured Lachnospiraceae bacterium, assembly GCA_902803245.1. Classification (GTDB taxonomy): domain Bacteria; phylum Bacillota; class Clostridia; order Lachnospirales; family Lachnospiraceae; genus Chordicoccus. Next base: position 2,840 of record CADCPJ010000333.1, read on the forward strand.
ATGTCGTCAGGAGATTCCTGATCCAGTTTTCTGTTGATCAGATACTGCTGCCCGGATCGGATCACGGCGCTCATGATCCAGTAGATGCCGACACCGACAGGCAGTGTCAGGCAGAAGAATGCGGACATAATCGGCATGACCGTATTCATGGATTTCATGGTGGTGTTCATGGTGCTGGACGCATCTCCCGCATTGCTTGTCGCAGGCTGCGGCATCAGCTTGTAATTGAGCCACTGCGTGAACCAGGCGAGGACGGGGAACGCAATTGCCCCGACAATGACGAGGAACCAGAGTCCTGTCCTGTCCTCCCAGGCCGTGCGGATGATTTCCATCGGTGAGTCCGAGATGTTGAGCGACAGGAAATTCGTCGCGCGCTTCACGTAGTCGTGAATGTCCACCAGGGTCTTCTCATAGGGAGCTCCCGCAGAGCTTGTAAGAAGGGCATTCCACTGCTTCGTCGTCAGTCCGTAAACGGCGTCTATGACGTTTTTCGTCTCGCCTGACGCAAAATTTCTCGTCAGGTTCGTATTGTTCGTATCTGTGACGAACTTGCTGAAAGCGGCCACGAAGCTGCTGTTGTTCGCAATTTCAGCGATCTTGTCGCCGATGATCGTGATGTATCCGGGAATCTTGTAGATTACCTGATAGAGGGCAAAGAGCACAGGCATCTGGATGAGAAGCTGAATACAGGAGCCGGTCGGGGAGACGCCGTATTTCGCGTAGACGGCGTTGGTCTCGTCCATCATCTTCTGCTGGGAGACCTGATCCTTCTTTCCCTTGTACTTGCTCTGGATCTTTGACAGCTCGGGCTGCATCAGGGACTGGAGCTTTGAGAACCTCTGCTGCTTGATCTGCATCGGCATCATTGCCATCAGCAGAATGAACGTGAAAATGATGATTGCGAAGCCGACATTCGGAAGACCGATTGCGCTGATTACGTAGTAAATTCCGTTCATCAGCCAGCCGAGAACTTCAGCTACCCATTTGATTATCGGCATCGAGCTCTTTGTCAAAAATTGTGCCAAGATTCCATCTCCTCCTAATACTATGATATACCGTTTACCCTCAAGTTCCCAAAGGCAGCTGCCCGGATGATGCCGGTTAACCTTATATGTAACTATTCAGCACCCCTGAAATCAGAGTGAAAATCAGGCAGAGAACTGGTTTTCTGAATGGTTTTCGCTGTGATTTCGG
>CADCPJ010000334.1 GCA_902803245.1 uncultured Lachnospiraceae bacterium
CAGATCTGGCAGATGCCAAAGGGGACTTTCTTTCTCGAGGTTCTCTGCACATTTTTAAAATTGACGAAGATGCCCTGGGCCGTCTCCGGGCGAAGGTACACGGTGTTCTTCGCGTCCTCCGTCACACCCTGGAAGGTCTTGAACATAAGGTTGAATTCCCTTATGCCGGTGAAGTTGTGCTTGCCGCATGAAGGACAGGGAATGTTATGCTCCCTTATGAAGTTCTCCATATCCTCGTGAGACCATCCGTCAACTGATGTCTCCAGCTCTATATTGTTCTCAGCAGCAAAATCCTCAATGAGCTTGTCTGCCCTGAATCTCTCATGGCACTCCTTGCAGTCCATAAGCGGATCGGAGAAGCTTCCCAGGTGGCCCGAGGCGACCCAGGTCTGCGGATTCATGAGGATGGCGCAGTCAAGCCCGACGTTGTATGGGCTCTCCTGAACGAATTTCTGCCACCACGCCTTCTTCACGTTGTTTTTGAGCTCCACTCCGAGCGGGCCGTAATCCCATGTGTTTGCGAGACCGCCGTAAATCTCGGAGCCCGGAAAGATGAAGCCTCGCGACTTACAAAGAGCGACAATTCTTTCCATAGTCTTTTCCATAGTATCCACTTATCTCCTTCCATGCCTTGCGACTGCATTTTTTAGCGGCGGAGTCCAATCGGGTCTATGAGATGCGTCCGCTCATCTGCAGTGCTTTCACATACTGATGTAAAATTCTACTCTATTTTTTCTATCACGGCAAGACTTTTGAACCTTTTATCCACGGCCTTCCGCATCTCTTTCGACACCTCGGAGACGAATTCCTCCTCCGCACCCGGAGCAAGGGAAAAGGCATAGAGCTCCTTTAAGCTCCTCGACGTGACAAAATGCATCGCGTAATACACCGTCTCGCTCCGATTCCCCTTCGATTCCGGAGGAGCGTATTCGCCGCTTTCACTCAGCATCCGCAGCTCATAGACCGCCCTTACGAGCGGCATCGGCATCTGCTCCTTTAATATGGCTCTCAGCGTGACAAAGAGGAGATTGACTTCCGCCGAAGCCTCGAGTCCCTCTCTCCCGTAGTAGTCCGCGAGCTCGAGAAAATAGTACCCGTAGAAGACCCCGGGCATCTTCGACGCAAGCTCCGTGAAGTACTCCGCGACCTCGGCCCCCTGAAGGGAGTAGGCGTCCCGGCCTTCATAGAGCGTGAACACCGCGAAGACAAATGGGTTTGCCGCGGCCATGAGCCGGCTCTTCGGCCTCCGCACTCCGTGGGCGAAGACCGTGATCTTTCCCCTCTCCCGGGTCAGGATCACGAGGCGCTTGTCATACTCGCCGACGGGCTGCGCAAGAAGCACGGCTCCGCTCAGCTCCACCACGTTGTCTCTCATTTTTTCTTCTTCTCGTAGCCGTAGTCGCGGAGCAGCATCTCGTTGTCGCGCCAGTCCTTCCGGACCTTCACGAAGAGCTTCAGGAAGACCTTCCCTTCCACCATTTCCTCGAGCTCCTTCCGGGCTGCCGTCCCGATGCGCTTCAGCATCGCGCCGCCCTTTCCGATCACGATCCCCTTGTGGCTGTCCTTCTCGCAGATGATCGAGGCCTCGATCTCCGTGAGCCCGTCGTCCCTTATATGGTATTTCTCAATCGTGACGGCGATGCCGTGGGGAACCTCCTTGTCAAGAAGCTGCAGAGCCTTCTCCCGGATCACCTCCGACGCGATCTGCCGCATCGGCTGGTCGGTCAGGGTCTCCTCGTCGTAGAGAAGCGGCCCCTCCGGAAGATACTTAAATATCGTGCTTAAGAGATCCTCGAGGTTTTTCTCTTTCAGCCCCGAGACCGGGACGATCTCCGCAAACGGGAATACCTCCTTCCAGCTGTCTATGATTCCGAGGAGCTGCTCCTTTTTGATGAGATCGATCTTGTTGATGACGAGGAGGACGGGCGTCTTCGCCTTGCGCAAGGCCTCGGCGATCTCCCTGTCCCCCTCCCCGATGTAGGAGGACGGCTCTATGAGGTAGAGCACGACGTCCGCGTCGGCAAGCGTCCCGACGGACACGTCCTGCATGTACTCGCCCAGCTTGTTGGAAGCTTTCCTTAAGAATCCGGGCGTATCGACGAAGATGACCTGCCCCTCATCACAGGTGTACACGGTCTGGATCCGGTTCCTTGTGGTCTGGGGCCGGTTCGACGTGATGGCGATCTTCTGTCCGATCAGATGGTTCATGAGAGTCGATTTTCCGACATTCGGCCTCCCTATGATGGCCGCAAAGCCGCATTTTTGTTCGCCCATGCTTCTTCTCCCGACGTGACAATGGGGACAGTCCCCATTGTCACGTTTTTTCGTGTTTTTTTACTTGACAGTGAATCCAGTGACACCAATAAAACCCGCGGCGCCAATAAAGTCAGTGACACCAATTGAGACAATATGCGCATTGCCCTAAGTGCTGCGATTTTTGCAGCAGAATCTCCGCATTTGCCTTAAGTGCCGCGCCCGTTACAGCAGCGTCTCCACTTTTTTGAAGAGATCCTCGTGCTTCCGGATCTCCGTCTCCGACCCGAGCACGCAGAAGTTCCCGCTCTTTACAATGCTTTCCAGGGCGTCGGCCGTGGCGCGGATCGATGATGCGTCCGCATCGATGACTTCTCTCCGGAAAGTCTCCCTCATCTCGTCCGTAAGTCCCGTCAGATATGCCCGCAGCGACACGAGCCCGAAGGTCGAGGGCGTAAGAGGCGTGTCCATGCTGCTGATCGTGCCGATCACGTACTTCGTCATCGTGTCCTCGTCCGCCTCGAAGTTCCGCACGTAGTCCACGACATCCTCGAAGACCTTCTTCGTCCTTGCAAGATGCGGATCCCTGTAGGAAGTAAAGATTCCGCGCCCGTTTCTCTTCATGCTCCCGGAGCACCCGTAAGCGCCCCCGCGGACGCGAACGTTCTGCCAGAGATACTCGAAGCTCAGGATCTGTCTGAGAACGCCCATGGCCCCGGAATAGGGCACGCCGCTCCCATGAAAGCCGCCCGCGAGCGCCACGTACTGCACCTGCCCGGGCGTCATAAAGCCTTCATTTAAGAGGCCGTAAGGCGCGACATCCTGCTCATTTCCGAGCGGCACGCCGCTTTTCTCCGTGCGCAGCGCAGTTTTCAGCGCGCCCATGAGGCTCTCCCTCTTATCCGTGTCGCAGATATAGCTGACGATCAGGTTGTCCGGACGGACGATCAGGGAAATGACTTTCCTTAAGGATTCCTCGATCTCCCCGCTCTTCTCCTCGAAGTGCTCCTCGAGATCCCTTAAGAATTTGTAAAATGCAATTCCGCCCACCTGGTCCTGGAAAGCGCTCTCGGGGGCTGTATAAGCCAGCGCCCTCGTCGCGGCGGTCAGATTCCCGGAGCTCTGAAGCTGGACCTCCATCTGGGACCTCGTCTGGGAGAGAATCTCCTTCATCCTCTTTTTGTCCTCAAAGCGGGATGTGTAGAGGATCTCCTCAATCAGCTCCCCGCCCTTCTCCATCTCCGGAAGGAGCGCCTTCATGCGGACCGTCAGATACGCCTTATAGCTGTCACTGAAGGACGTTCCCTCCAGGGTGCTCACATTCACGGTGATGCCGCCCGTATGGGAGTACACGGCGTTATTGAGTTCCATATAGGTGTACGACTTCGTGTCGATGCCAAGGAGCACGGACTTAAGGAGCCCGAGATACGGGATGAGGTCGGAAGGAACGCGCTTCGCATCAAAGAGAAGGGACAGGTATCCGATCCCGTTGCAGTTCGCGTCGTGGTATATGATCCGGAGATCTCCCGCCGTGCCGTCGCAAAGCTGCACATCCCTCCTTGTCTCGTGATTGGAGAACTGGAGAATCTCCCTCTTTAAGTCGCTCCGCTTCAGCACAGGGAGGGACGCAATGGCCTCCGGAGTTTCCTCGCTGTCCTGCCACTCCCTGAGCTCCCGGGTGATGCGGACTACAGCTTCCCTCTCCTCATCCGACATGGCGTCCCGCTTTTCCTTAAGACGCTTCGCGAGCTCGTCGTCCCTCTTTTTGGCAAGCCCCCTCTCCGGGCGGAGGACGACAAGGGCGCTGTGTGGATTGTCGAGGAAGCACTCCTCGATCAGTTTTTCAAAATATCCCTCGTCGATCAGTTTTTTCAGTTCGTCAAATGCGTCCAGCTGCATGAGTCCGCTGAACGGGTGATCGTCGCTGTAGAGCCAGGTGTTCATGCAGTCGAGTCCGTAATAGAGTCCCTTCGGGAAGAGCCCGTAGTCGGCCTCGCGGAAGGAGAACTCCAGGGAGCTTAAGCCCGCCCTTAAAGACTCCCGGCTGATCCCCTTCTCCACCTGATCCTTCAGCGTGTCGGTGATGACCTTTAAGAAGCGGTCCGCGTCCTTCTCATCGGCGTGCCTCGCGCAGATCATAAAGTACGGCTGCAGGATGCCGCTCTGATATCCGCCGTACACGTCGAGGCCGATGCCCGCGTCGATGAGGGCCTGGCGAAGCGGAGCGCCCGGCGCGGACAGAAGCGCGTAGTCCAGCACGTCCATCGCGATCAGTTTCTTCGTGTCGAGGCAGTCCCCGGCCACCACATTGTACGACAGGAAGGTGTTCCCGGCCTCCTCCTCGTCGTTAGAGATCGGGTAGGCACGCACAACCGTCCTCCTTGAGGAAAATGGCGCCTGCACCTTGAGCGCGGAGTCAATCTCTATCTCGTCAAAGCGGCACAGGTACTCCCTGTCCAGGAAGGAAAGCGTTTCCGCCGCGTCCATGTCACCGTAGATAAAGATATAGCTGTTGGAGGGGTGATAATACCTTCTGTGGAAATCGAGGTAATTCTCATACGTGAGGCTCGGGATCACATCCGGGTCGCCGCCCGACTCGACGCCGTAGGACGTGTCCGGGAAGAGCGCGTTCATGATCTCCCGCTCCAGCACGTCGTCCGGCGAGGAGAAGGCGCCCTTCATCTCGTTGTAGACCACGCCGTTGATCACAAGCGGCGATTCCGCGCTCTCCATCTCGTAGTGCCATCCCTCCTGGCGGAAGATGTTCTGCTCGTGATAGATGTTCGGGAAGAAGACGGCGTCCAGATAGACGTTCATCAGGTTCCGGAAGTCGGCATCATTTGTGCTGGCCACCGGGTAGAGAGTCTTGTCCGGATAAGTCATCGCATTTAAAAATGTATTGAGCGACCCCTTGACGAGCTCCACAAAAGGGTCCTTCAGGGGATATTTCTCGGACCCGCACAAAACCGTGTGCTCGATGATGTGGGCGACTCCGGTGGAGTCAGAAGGAGGAGTGCGGAAGCCGATGCTGAACACTTTGTTGTTGTCCTCGCAGGGAATATAGGCGATCCTCGCCCCGCTCTTTTTGTGCTTCAGCAGAACGCCTTCGGCATGGATATCCGGCAGGTCTTCCCTCATGAGGACCTCGTACTCTCCGATTTCTTTGATCTTGCTTAGATTCATCTTGTTCTTCCTCCGACTCTTTTCTTTTTCTTACTTATCTTCTTGCTTTTTTTCTTGCTTTTCTTATTTTGTTTCTTCTTACTCTTCTTTTTACTTTTTGTCTTACTTTTCTTCTTACTGTTTCTTAAGGTTTTTCCTCTTCCGGTTCTTTCTTAAGTCTCTCCGGCTTCGGCCTTCACGGATTCTTCCTCGGCTTTCGCCGTCTCTTCTCCCTTTTCCGCCGCAGCCTTCGCCTCTCTTTCCAGCCGGGCCTCTCTCCTCGCCCTGGCCTCCTTCTTGCTGATGATATCCGGATGGTACCAGATGTTCCACCCGCCGCCGGCATAGATGACCTGGTATCCGCGGGAGGCGAGGTCCTCGTCACACATAGCATCAGAGTCGATAAGCACATAATTGCAGCGCATCATTTTCAGGTTTTTGGCGGTTTTGTGCTGCTCGTCCGTCCGAGCCCTGTTGAGTACGGTGATGTTGTAATACCACTTCGGAAAGTTTTCCTTCAGGTAAGTCAGATCGAGGAAGCGCCTGCTGTAGATGCTGGCCGCGCTGCTGACCTCCCGGAACTGGTGGCTCTCCTCAAACGGGGCAGCAAAAAAACAGTAGGTGTTTCCTGTCGCCTCGATGTTCTCCTCGATCGCCCGGACCGCGATCAGGGTTCTTGCCGCGACCTTCTCCCTCCCGTTGGCCTTCACAAACGCGCCGGACGCGTAATAGTTCCTTCCGCAAAGGACGATCGCGAGTGCAAGGACGGCTCCGGTCAGAACATTTGTCCATCTCCTTCCCCTCTCCGTCGCAAGAAGAACGGCTGCATAAGGGACCACCACGGCAGTGGGGAGAAGCCACAGATATCTCCAGTAGACGTCCCCTTCCCTTAAGAACTTAGCCATCACATACGCAAACGGAGGCAGCAAAAATGAGACCAGGATGACACCGGTATAGGCAGTGAGCAGCTTCTCTCCCCTCGTCTTCCGTCTTGCGAAGATGTAAATCGCCGCGGCAATCACCATCACGAAGTTGATAAGATAGATGGGTGAGGGAAACACCTGCTCCATTGTTGTCTTAATGAGTTCAAATCCCTGCTGCATAGTTATCTATGACCTCTTTTACGTTACTGTTCACGGCCCCTCCCGCTGCAGGCGCCGGTCTCACACAAGCTTCAGATAAATGACAGCCGTCGCAAGCGGAGGCAGAAGCGCGGGAAGTGACCTCATAATCACATGCCCGTCTTTCAGCATCAGTGCGGAGATGCACATAAGCAGTGCGGTCTCTCCAGCCGCGAGCATGGCGCCCATCGGAGTCAGGAGGCACGAGGCCTGAAGGATCACAAACAGGATCATCCACTCCATGCGGAAAGCGCCGCCATTTTTCATCATCCTTAAGAAAAACCAGAGGACGAGGGGAATCATCATTCCAACGACCTGGGATTTGCCCTGCCAGCTTCGGATCATGATAAAGCTCCCCGCCGTGTAGGAGGAGTAATATGCGCTGACGTGAATAAGGAATGCAAATGCCGCGAAGAGCCCCGTCTTCCTCCTGTCCCCGTTAAAGAGCTCCGCACCGATCATAAAGACCGGAATGAAGAAGAGACAGGTAAATACAGGCGGCAGATAGGTGTGGCAGAGCGCCGCAGGTCTCGTCCCGAACAGCTTCGAGAGCGCCGCATAGAAAGCAAAATGCGGGGAAGCGGCAATCCGGTTGAAGCCTTCCGTGCTGTAGCGGGTGAGCGTCCGCCCGATCCCTCCGTTGATCACAAGGAGGGAATTCGTGTCGAGGGTGGTTGTGGCATTGGCTACATACATGTAGTCGTCGTTATCGATGTGCATAAAAATGAGCGTCACAGCGGCATGACCGATGACAGCAAGGGACGCAAGGACCTCCGGCAGAGTGATTCCCCGAAAGAACGCAAAAAGCTGCCCGTTCATTCGATCCCTGTACTTCCGTATGCGGATAGCCGAAAGAACCGCAATGAGGACGATGAGTACGCCCCATATAAGAATCAGCGTCGTCAGGCTCTTTTTGAGGAGGACGCATATCTCCGCCGGCCAGTAAAATGATGCATACAGCACGCACCAGCCAAGGCACCACCTGGAAGCGCACGCATAATGCCCCTCGGCCTCGATATGGAGGGCGGTTCCCGGGATGAGGGGAAATACCGCGATGAAGAGAACGAAACAGATGATCTGTAGTATCTGCAATGTAAAAAGATCTCCTTATTTTGAAAACTTTTTTCATTTTACTACAAAAGCGCCCACGGCACAATTACAGCATAAAAAGATCCCCGCCGTGCGCCGCACAGCGGGGACCTCTGATCTTATTTTTACCGAAGCACCTGTCCAAAAGACACCTGGTGCCCTGTGAGAGCGTATTATTATTTCGCCTTGTGGAACTCAACCAGCTTCACGAGGTTCTCGTATCTCTCCTTCGCTTCCGCCGCGGACTTCGCGATCAGCCTGTCGGCGTTCGCCGGGTTCGCCTTCTTCAGGGAGCTGAAGCGGACCTCACCCATGACGAAGTCTTCATAGGAGTCTGTCGGAGCCTTGCTGTCGAGGATGAAGGCATCCTTGCCCTCAGCCTTGAGCTGCGGATTGTAGCGATAGTTTGCCCAGTAGCCGGCCTTGACTGCGAGCTCTTCCTCGGTGATGGACTTGCCCATGCCCTTGCGGATGCCGTGGTTGATGCACGGAGCGTATGCAAGGATGAGGGACGGGCCGTCATAAGCTTCCGCCTCGGCGATTGCCCTGACTGCCTGGTTGTAGTCCGCGCCGATGTTGATGCAGGCGACATAGACATAGCCGTAAGTCATGGCGATGCCGGCAAGATCCTTCTTCTTTGTCTCCTTACCGGCTGCAGCGAACTGAGCGACAGCGCCGGTCGGTGTGGACTTGGAGGACTG
>CADCPJ010000335.1 GCA_902803245.1 uncultured Lachnospiraceae bacterium
ATGAGGTCCGCCGCCTCCGTGTATTTTGCCGTCACCGCCGGCAGGTAGAGTTCTCCGCTCTCCCCGGCCATGACATCCGCTTCCGCGAGGATGCGGGTATAAGCGCTCTCAGTCTCCCGTCCCGCGCCGGATCTGCCGTAAGAAGGCAGTGCCATTCCGGCAATTCCGCCAACAAGCGCAAGTCCAAATGCCATAATCTTTTTCCCCTCTTTTCTCCAGGCATCCCGTCCGTCTCCAAAGAAGATACACGTTTCCCTCTCATGAAGGCGCACTTGCCCGCGCCGGAATCATAGCGAAAACCGTTCAGCGAACAAATTCTCTGCCTGATTTTCACTCCGATTTCAGGGGGCCATATAGCCGCAAATGCGCGTCCATGTTGAGACAGACAGCCCATATTTGATTGACTTGTATTTATGGAAAAACAGCGCCCCGAACGGGGCAATCAGGAATCCTTCATATATTATCTGCCCGGAGCATGTGAATTGCAATCGCAAGATCTTACGGTTTTTGCGCGCCGGTTCGTAAGAATATTACATTTGGGCGCAAAAAAGCCGGGAGCGCATGCTCCCGGCTTTTTTGCTTTCCGTTATTCTCTTATTCCTCGACGGATACGGCCTCCACCCCGGATTCTTCTTCAGGGCTCTCAGCCTCCTCGATGCTCTCTTCGATGACGGCTTCCTCAAGCTCCTCCCTGTCGGTTTCATCCATCACCGCATCGTCGTCCATCTCAAGGTTCTCCTCCTCGAGGACGTCCTCGTAGATCTCATCCGGATATCCGTTGGCTCTCGCCTCGGCCTCCGCCGCTTTCCTCGCCTCGATCTTGTCATCCGTATCGAGGTGGATGCTGCGGTAGCGCCGAAGTCCGGTGCCTGCCGGAATCAGTTGTCCGATGATGACGTTTTCCTTCAGTCCGATCAGCGGGTCGACCTTGCCCTTGATGGCCGCATCGGTCAGGACCTTCGTGGTCTCCTGGAAGGAAGCTGCGCTCAGGAACGAGTTGGTCGCCAGAGCGGACTTGGTGATGCCGAGCACGACGCGGGTGCCTTCCGCAGGCTCCTTGCCTTCCTTGATCAGCTCCTCGTTGAGATCCTCGAACTCGAGATGATCGACCAGTGAGCCGGGCAGGAAGTCCGTGTCACCGCTCTTCTCGATGCGGACCTTGCGGAGCATCTGGCGGACGATGACTTCGATGTGCTTGTCGTTGATATCCACGCCCTGGAGGCGGTAGACTTTCTGGACCTCGCAGAGCATATAGTCCTGAACGGCGCGGACGCCGCGGATCTTCATGATGTCGTGCGGATTGATGGAGCCGTCCGTGAGCGGAGCGCCCGCCTCGATGTACTGGCCGTCCATGACGCGCAGTCTTGAGCCGTACTTGATCTGGTAGGTCTTCTGCCTCTCCTTGCTCCCTTCCGGCGCGTTGTCGTCGGTCACGATGACCTCGCGCTTCTTCTTGCTGTCGACGATCTGGACGTAGCCGGAGATCTCGGTGATCACCGCATCGCCCTTCGGCTTTCTGGCCTCGAAGAGCTCCTCGACTCTCGGAAGACCCTGTGTAATATCGCCTCCGGCGACGCCGCCGGTGTGGAATGTTCTCATCGTGAGCTGCGTGCCGGGCTCGCCGATCGACTGGGCCGCGATGATGCCGACAGCTTCGCCGACCTGCACCGCTTCGCCGGACGCCATATTCGCGCCGTAGCACTTGACGCAGATGCCGATGTGGCTGCGGCAGGTGAGGATCGTGCGGATCTTGACCTGCGTCACCGGCTTTCCTTCAGAGTCAACTCCTTCCGAGACGATGCGCTGAGACCTCTTCGGAGTGATCATGTGATTCGCCTTGACGATCACGTTGCCGTCCCTGTCATAGACGGTCTCCGCAGCAAAGCGGCCGCGGATGCGCTCCTCCAAAGGCTCGATCTCCTCCTTGTCGTTCTCGCCCTCCGCGAATCTCTTCACCCACATGCCGGGGATCTCGTCGCGTCCGATCGCGCAGTCCATTTCCCGGATGATCAGCTCCTGGGATACGTCGACCAGACGCCTTGTCAGATAACCGGAGTCCGCCGTGCGGAGCGCCGTGTCCGACAGGCCCTTGCGGGCGCCGTGCGCCGACATGAAGTATTCCAGAACGTCCAGTCCCTCACGGAAGTTGGATGTGATCGGGAGCTCAATCGTGTGTCCCGTCGTGTCGGCCATCAGGCCGCGCATGCCTGCCAGCTGCTTGATCTGCTTGCTGGATCCGCGGGCACCGGAGTCAGCCATCATGAAGATGTTGTTAAACTTATCGAGTCCGGACAGAAGCTTGTCGGTGAGAAGGGAGTCTGTCTCCTTCCAGATATCGATGACTTCCTTGTATCGCTCTTCCTCGGTGCTTAAGCCCCTGCGGTAGTTCTTCGTGATTTCATCCACCTTGGCCTGGGCTGAAGCGATCAGCTCCGGCTTTTCCGGCGGAACGGTCATGTCCGAGATGGAGACGGTCATGGCGGCTATGGTTGAGTACTTGTAGCCCATCGCCTTGACATTGTCGAGCACCTCTGCCGTCACCGTCGCTCCGTGAAGGTTGATCGTCCTCCACAGGATCTCCTTCAGCTTCTTCTTGTCCGTAAGGAAATCGATCTCCGGCTTCAGGTAATCCATCGGCTCTTTGCGGACCTGGAATCCCAGATCCTGCGGGATGATCTCATTGAAGAGCAGTCTTCCGAGGGTGGTGTCGATGTTGGCCTGCACCGTCTGCCCGTCCTCTAAAGTCCTCGAGAGGCGGACCGTGATCGGCGACTGCAGCGTGATGTATTTGTTCTCGTGGGCAAGAATTGCCTCGCTCACGGAGGAGAACTTCATCCCCGCTCCCTTGGCGTTCGGGCGCTCCTGTGTGAGGTAGTACACGCCGAGAACCATGTCCTGGGACGGAACGGCGACCGGTCCGCCGTCGGAGGGCTTAAGGAGGTTGTTCGGGGACAGCAGCATGAAGCGGCACTCCGCCTGTGCCTCGACGGACAGCGGAAGGTGCACGGCCATCTGGTCTCCGTCGAAGTCCGCGTTGAATGCGGTGCAGACCAGCGGGTGAAGCTTGATCGCCTTGCCCTCGACGAGGATCGGCTCAAACGCCTGGATGCCGAGTCTGTGCAGCGTGGGAGCGCGGTTCAGCATGACCGGATGCTCCGTGATCACGTCCTCGAGGACGTCCCAGACGCCGTTTTCGAGTCTCTCGACCATCTTCTTGGCGCTCTTTATATTGTGGGCGGTTCCCCTCTGGACCAGTTCCTTCATGACGAACGGCTTGAAGAGCTCGATCGCCATCTCCTTCGGGAGACCGCACTGATAGATCTTCAGCTCCGGCCCGACGACGATAACCGAGCGGCCGGAATAGTCCACGCGCTTGCCGAGAAGGTTCTGGCGGAACCGGCCCGACTTGCCCTTCAGCATGTCGGAGAGGGACTTGAGCGCGCGGTTGCCGGGTCCCGTGACCGGGCGGCCGCGGCGGCCGTTGTCGATCAGGGCATCCACAGCCTCCTGAAGCATGCGCTTCTCGTTGCGGACGATGATCTCGGGCGCGCCGAGCTCGAGGAGTCTCTTTAAGCGGTTGTTCCTGTTGATGATCCTCCTGTAGAGGTCATTGAGATCGGAAGTGGCGAATCTGCCGCCGTCCAGCTGGACCATCGGGCGGAGATCCGGCGGGATCACCGGGATGACGTTCATGACCATCCACTCCGGGCGGTTGCCGGACTCGCGGAAGGCCTCGACGACCTCAAGCCTCTTGATGATTCTCGCCCTTTTTTGTCCCGTGGACTCGCGGAGTTCTTTTTTCAGGTCGGCAGATTCCTGCTCGAGGTCGATTCCCTTTAAGAGTTCCTGAACGGCCTCTGCGCCCATGCCGACGCGGAAGTTCCACCCGTATGCCTCGCGGGCATCCTGGTACTCCTTCTCGCTTAATATCTGCTTCTTCACGAGCCCCGGAGCGGCGTCCGCGGGATCAAGAACGATGTAATTTGCAAAATAGAGCACTTTCTCCAGCGTTCTCGGTGACATGTCCAGGATGAGACCCATCCTCGAAGGAATGCCCTTGAAATACCAGATATGTGAGACCGGCGCTGCCAGCTCGATGTGCCCCATGCGCTCGCGGCGCACCGAAGATTTCGTCACCTCGACTCCGCAGCGGTCGCAGACCACGCCCTTGTAGCGAATCTTCTTGTATTTTCCGCAGTGGCACTCCCAGTCCTTGGAGGGTCCGAAGATGCGCTCGCAGAACAGGCCGTCTTTTTCGGGCTTCAGTGTCCTGTAGTTGATCGTCTCCGGCTTCTTCACCTCGCCGTGGGACCACTCGCGGATCTTATCAGGAGACGCAAGCCCGATCTTGATCGCATCAAATGTCGTCGGCTTGTATTCTTCCTGCTGTCTGTAAAACTCTGCCATATGTACCTCCCAGATACGTTATAGCTGTCATCGGCTTCAAAACGAAATGGCGTCCGTAAGTGATCACTCTTCTTCCGGGTCAATCAGCCCGCCGCCAAGGAAAGCCGCATCGGACTCCTCATCAATGAAATCGTCATCGTAGCTGGTGTCGTCGACAAGCTGCTCCTCTTCCTCCACGTTGACGAGCTGGCCGCTCTCCATATCGATCTGCTGCTGCATATATCCGCTGCCGGCAAAGTCGTCGTAGCTGGCGCCCCTGCCGCGGCTGTCGTCCATCTCCACCGAGCGGAAATCCGTGTCGCCGTAATCGATGGTCTCCTTAAGCTGAACCTCCTCGCGCTTTTCATCCAGCACGCGGACGTCAAGGCCCAGGGACTGGAGCTCCTTTAAGAGCACCTTGAAGGACTCCGGGATTCCGGGGCTCGGGATGTTGTCACCCTTGATGATCGCCTCGTAGGTCTTCACTCTGCCGACGACATCGTCGGACTTCATGGTCAGAATTTCCTGCAGCGTGTAGGACGCGCCGTAAGCCTCTAAAGCCCAGACTTCCATTTCTCCGAACCGCTGTCCGCCAAACTGGGCTTTTCCGCCGAGCGGCTGCTGCGTGACCAGAGAATACGGTCCGGTGGAGCGGGCATGGATCTTGTCGTCCACCAGATGGTGCAGCTTCAGGTAGTGCATGTGGCCGATCGTCGTCGGCGCGTCGAAAAACTCACCGGTTCTTCCGTCTCTTAAGAGAACCTTTCCGTCTCTCGAGATCGGCACACCCTTCCAGAGTTCCCTGTGCTCCAGATGGTCTCCGAGATACTGATACACACCCGGGTCGAGAATATCCCTGTACTTCGCCGTGAAATCCTCCCAGCTCGTATTGACGTAGTCGTTGGCCATCTCCAGGGTATCCTGGATATCAATTTCCTTGGCCCCGTCGAACACCGGGGTCGAGATATTGAAGCCGAGGGCCATGGCTGCAAGGCTCAGGTGGATCTCAAGGACCTGCCCGATGTTCATGCGGGACGGGACGCCGAGCGGGTTCAGCACGATGTCGAGAGGACGGCCGTTCGGAAGATACGGCATGTCCTCGATCGGCAGAACGCGGGACACAACGCCCTTGTTTCCGTGCCGGCCGGCCATCTTGTCGCCGACCGAGATCTTTCTCTTCTGCGCGATATAGATTCTCACGGACTGATGAACGCCGGGGGGAAGCTCGTCGCCGTTTTCGCGGCTGAAGACCTTCGCATCCACGACGATTCCGTATTCGCCGTGAGGAACCTTTAAAGAGGTGTCTCTCACCTCCCGCTCCTTTTCGCCGAAGATCGCCCTAAGCAGTCTCTCCTCCGCGGTGAGCTCGGTCTCGCCCTTCGGGGTGACCTTTCCGACGAGGATATCTCCTGCGCGGACCTCGGCGCCTATGCGGATGATTCCGCGGTCGTCCAGATCCTTCAGGGCCTCGTCGCCCACGCCGGGAACGTCGCGGGTGATCTCCTCGGGTCCGAGCTTGGTGTCGCGGGACTCGGACTCATATTCCTCGATGTGTACGGATGTGTACACGTCGTCCCGGACAAGCCGCTCCGACAGGAGGACGGCGTCCTCGTAGTTGTAGCCTTCCCATGTCATGAATCCGATCAGAGGGTTCTTTCCGAGGGCCAGCTCTCCGCCGCAGGTGGAAGGCCCGTCAGCGATAACCTGATTGGGCTCAACATGGTCGCCCTTGCTGACGATCGGCTTCTGGTTGTAGCAGTTGCTCTGGTTCGAGCGAAGGAACTTCGTGAGGTGGTACTTGTCCAGCTGCCCCTCATCGGACATCACCGTGATGTCCGTCGATGTGACGGACAGAACCGTACCCGCCCGCTTTGCGAGCATGCACACGCCGGAGTCCACCGCAGCCTTCTCCTCCATGCCGGTTCCGACCGCCGGGGCCTCTGTCGTAAGAAGCGGGACGGCCTGTCTCTGCATGTTGGATCCCATGAGGGCGCGGTTCGCGTCGTCGTTCTGCAGGAACGGGATGAGGGACGTCGCAACGGAGAAGACCATCTTCGGGGAGACGTCCATGTAGTCAAAGAGACCTCTCTCCCAGGCCTGCGTCACATCCCTGTAGCGGCCCGAGACGTTCCTGTGGACAAAATGTCCCTCTGCGTCAAGCGGCTCGGAAGCCTGTGCGACGTGGTAGTTGTCCTCCTCGTCGGCGGTCATATAGACCACCTCGTTCGTGACGACGGGATTCTTCGAATCCACGCTCTTGTCGATCCGGCGGAAAGGCGCCTCCACGAAGCCGTACTGATTGATCCGGGCATAGCACGCCAGCGAGTTGATGAGGCCGATGTTCGGACCTTCCGGCGTCTCGATGGGGCACATCCGCCCGTAATGGGTGTAGTGAATATCGCGGACCTCGAATCCTGCGCGGTCACGGGAGAGTCCTCCGGGACCAAGCGCGGACAGACGCCTCTTGTGCGTCAGTTCTCCGAGGGGGTTGTTCTGGTCCATGAACTGGGACAGCTGTGAGGAGCCGAAGAACTCCTTGATCGCAGCCGTCACGGGCTTCACGTTGATGAGGGACTGCGGGGTCACGGTGTCCGTGTCCTGCGTCTGCATGCGCTCGCGGACGACGCGCTCCATTCTGGACAGACCGATCCGGAACTGGTTCTGAAGCAGCTCTCCCACTGCGCGGATCCGGCGGTTTCCGAGATGGTCGATGTCGTCGTCATTGCCGATCCCGTATTCCAGATGGATGTTGTAGTTGATCGAGGCAAAGATATCCTCGCGGGTGATGTGCTTCGGGATCAGCTCATGAATCCTTCTCTTAATGGTCTTGTCCAGCTCGTCTCCGGACACGCCGCTGGAAAGAATCTCTTTCAGAACAGGATAGTAGACGAGCTCCGTGATGCCGAGCTCTCTCTTTCTCTCCTCCGTCATATCCGGGATCCAGCTCTCGATCTCGACCATCATCGAGGAGAGAACCTTTGTCTCCGTAAACTGTTCCTCGCCCTTTATGTCCTTGTAGTGGGCGCGGACCATGACGGAAGGAACCGCCTCGTTCTGGATGCGGTCCGCGATCTCTTTCGTCACAAGAGTGCCTGCCTCTGCGATCACCTCGCCCGTCTCCGGGTTCACGACGTCCTCAGCCAGGGCAAAATTCCGGATTCTGTTGCGGAATAAGAGCTTTTTGTTGTACTTGTACCTTCCGACCTTCGCCAGATCATATCTTCTCGGGTCAAAGAAGAGATTCTGCACCTGCTGGAGCGCCGAATCGAGGGCAAGAGGCTCGCCCGGGCGGATCTTTTTGTACAGCTCAAGAAGGCCCTCGTTGTAATTCGTGGCCTGGTCCTTCGTAAAGCTGCTCAGGATCTTCGGCTCCTCGCCGAACATCTCGATGATCTCCTCATTCGTCCCGACGCCGAGGGCGCGGATGAGAACCGTGACCGGGACTTTCCTCGTGCGGTCCACGCGGACGTAGAACACGTCGTTGGAGTCCGTCTCATACTCAAGCCAGGCTCCGCGGTTCGGGATCACGGTGCAGGAATAGAGCTGCTTTCCGTTCTTATCATGACTGATATTGTAATAGATACCGGGGGATCGGACGAGCTGGCTGACGATGACCCGCTCTGCGCCGTTGATAATAAAGGTGCCTGTCTCCGTCATGATGGGGAGCGTGCCCATGAATTCCTCATGCTCCTTGATCTCCCCGTTCTCTTTATTGAGAAGGCGTACAGTCACCTTGAGGGGCGCTTCGTAGTTGGCGTCGCGCTCCTTGCACTCCTCGATCGGATATTTGATTTCATCCCTGCAGAGCCTGAAATCCACGAATTCGAGGCTCAGCTTTCCGGAATAATCCTCGATCGGAGAAATATCTGCAAAGATCTCCTTTAATCCATCGGTGACAAACCAGTTGTATGAGTCCTTCTGAACCTCGATCAGGTTCGGGATCTCAAGCACCTCTTTCTGGCGCTGGTAGGTCATACGGATCGATCGTCCGGACTTGATAGGACGAATTCTGTTTTTCTCCATTCGACGTTTCACCCCGTATTTCTTTATATTTATTACGGCGCAGCGGATTTTAAGCACAAAAATCCACAATGCACCATAATAGTGCATTCTCAAGACTAGCACACCGGGATGCAAATGTCAAAGGCTTTTTTAAGAAAAAACATCGGCCATTCAGAAAAAAGACACCGGAGATGTTCCCCGGTGTCTTTGGTGGAATTTCATTTCCCTCAATTATTTCAGAGTGACCTTCGCGCCGACTTCCTCGAGCTTCTTCTTCAGGTCCTCTGCAGCGTCCTTGTCGAGCTGTTCCTTGACTACCTTCGGAGCGGAGTCAACAAGCTCTTTCGCTTCCTTGAGGCCGAGTCCGGTAGCTTCGCGGACAACCTTGATTACCTTGACCTTGGATGCGCCGACATCTGTCAGCTCGACATCAAACTCTGTCTTCTCCTCAGCTGCCTCAGCGGCACCTGCTGCAGGTCCTGCAACAACAACACCGGCTGCTGCGGAAACGCCGAATTCCTCTTCGCAAGCCTTGACCAGGTCGTTGAGCTCTGTGACGGTGAGCTCCTTGATCGCTGCGATAAATTCCTCTGTGGTTAACTTAGCCATCGTAGAATCCTCCTGTTAAGATTTTTTCAAATTATCTTTTAAAATGTGATGTGTGCCGGGCACACATGTCCCGCGGCCTGCAAAAGGGCCGTCATGTAAGTTCATGCCGCTTCAGGGCGCTTTATTCCGCTGCCGGAGCTGCCTCTTCCGCTGCCGGTGAGCCGTCCTTCTCCGCAATCTGCTTGATCACGCGGGCGAAGTTCGCGACCGGAGACTGCATGCTGCCAAAGAGTCTGCCGAGCAGGACTTCTCTGGACGGGATGTTCGCCATTTCCTGAAGCTTCGCGGGATCAGCATACTGTCCCTCAATCACGCCTCCGACGAAGTTGAAGCACTTGTGTGCCTTTACGTACTTCGCAAGAATCTTCTCCGCAACAATCGGATCATCCTTGGAGACGGCGAGCGCATTCGGTCCGTCGAGATGCTGATCGAGCTCTGCAAATTCAGTCCCCTCGAAAGCGCGCTTCATCATGGTATTTTTATATACCTTGTAGTACACGCCCGCTTCGCGGAGCTCCTTGCGGAGAGCCGTATCCTGCTCCACCGTGAGGCCGAGGTACTGAACGAGCACTGCTGCCTGAGCGCCGCTTACGCAGTCCGCGATCTCCTTGATCACCGGCGCCTTCAGTTCTACCTTTGCCATGAGCTGTTTTCCTCCTTCTTTCGTAATTGATGCTGTTCTTTATGCCGGCGCCGCATCCCGCGCCAAAAGTGAAGCAACAAGTCAAAAAATACCCCGCGCCAAAAGACGCGAGGTATATTATGATCCCATATTCGCGCCGCCGGCACTCCCCGTGTGACGGGATGCCGCCTGCGGCCGCCCTGAAATCAAATCCTCGGCAGGCGTCTTAAGCCTTACGTCCCATGAGGGACACCTGCTGTCTTCGGCTTGATGCGATGAATACTTTACCATCTGCGCGATGCAGATGTCAAGCACCGTTTTCTATTTGTTTTGCAGCCGTTCAGCACGCCCGGCACCCGGGATGCTTCATTTTCATGAGAGGCAATGCATTACATGACCTTCAGCGGATTGACCTTGACGCCGGGGCCCATCGTGGATGCCAGCGTGACGCTCTTTAAGTAAGCGCCCTTCACTGTGCTCGGGCGGGCCTTGACGATCGCATCCATCAGCGCATTGAAGTTCTCTGTGAGCTTCTCCTCCGTGAAGGACGCCTTGCCGATCGGAACGTGCACGATGTTGCTCTTGTCGAGACGGTACTCGATCTTACCGGCTTTGATGTCCTGGACCGCCTTCGTGACGTCCATCGTGACAGTGCCTGCCTTCGGGTTCGGCATGAGGCCCTTCGGGCCGAGGACGCGGCCGAGACGTCCGACAACGCCCATCATGTCGGGTGTGGCGACGACGACGTCGAAATCAAGCCATCCCTCGTTCTGGATCTTCGGAACGAGCTCCGCCTCGCCGACATAGTCAGCGCCGGCAGCCTGGGCCTCGTCGGCCTTGGCGCCCTTGGCGAAGACAAGAACGCGGACCTTCTTGCCGGTTCCGTTCGGAAGGACAACGGCGCCGCGGATCTGCTGATCAGCGTGACGGCCGTCGCAGCCCGTGCGGATGTGGACTTCAATCGTCTCATCGAACTTTGCTGTTGCGGTTTTCTTTACCAGTGCGATCGCATCTGCCGGATCGTACAGGTTTGTGCTGTCGACAGCCTTGGCTGCCTCGTAATATTTTTTACCGTGTTTCATCTTCTATAACCTCCCTGTGGTAATAACGGATGATGATCCTTCCACCTGTTATCAGTCAACAACCTCTACGCCCATGCTGCGGCAGGTGCCTTCGATGATGCTCATAGCCGCCTCGATTGATGCCGCATTGAGATCAGGCATCTTTGTCTCCGCGATCTCCTTCACCTGTGCCTTGGTGATCTTGCCGACCTTGACTTTGTTCGGCTCACCGGAGGCCTTCGGAAGATTCAGCGCCTTCTTGATAAGGACGGCTGCCGGGGGTGTCTTTGTGATAAATGTGAAGCTTCTGTCCGCATAGACAGTGATGACAACCGGAATCAGGACGTCGCCCATGTTCGCGGTCTTTGCGTTGAAGGCCTTTGTGAACTGGACGATGTTTACGCCGTGCTGGCCGAGTGCGGGGCCGACCGGCGGAGCCGGAGTTGCCTTGCCTGCAGGAATCTGTAATTTGATATAACCTGTTACTTTCTTTGCCATGATGCTTCCTCCTTTGTGGTATGGCGAGTCAAAAACCCTTCCACTTATCTTTCAACCCTTTCTGCCCGAAGTGGCTGCTTCGGCGGGGATGATTATCTCTTTTTGACTTCTGCGAAGCTGATCTCAACCGGCGTCGCGCGCCCGAACAGCTCGACAGAAATTGTGACGGTCTGCTTCTGGGCGTTGACACCCGTGACCGCGCCTTCGGTGCCCTCCCAGGCGCCAGCGATGACCACGACAGTATCTCCCACCTCGAAGTCCACGACGATCTTCGGCTTCGGGCTCGCTGGGGCTTCCTTGCCCTCTCCGATGCCCAGAGGCCACATTTCCTCCGGTGACAGAGGCACCGGCTTGCTTCCCGGGCCAACGAACCCCGTCACGCCTCTCGTGTTTCGGACGACGTACCACGTCTCGTCATTCATGACCATATTGACGAGGACATAGCCGGGGAACATCTTTCTCTGGACCATTCTCGTCAGACCGTTCTTCGTCTCCTGCACATCCTCAATCGGGACGCGCACATCCAGGATCTGGTCCTCCAGGTGGCGGTTTCCGACCGTCTTTTCAATGTTGGCTTTGACCTTGTTCTCGTAGCCTGAGTAAGTGTGAATCACATACCAGTTTGCTTCTGACATCTGTTTTCCTCTCACCAATAATCCTGATTCTTAAGCCATCAAAGCGTAAGGATCCAGTCGATGAGCTTCAGTGCCCCGCTGTCAATCGCTGTGATAATGACGCCCAAAAGGAGTGAGATCACAACGACGAGGCCGGTTTGCTTGACCAGATCTTCTTTCTTGGTCCACATGATCTTGCGCCACTCGCGCTTCACGCCCTGAAAGAAGCCCGGCTTTTTATCCTTTGCCTTTGCGGCATTTCCATTATCTGCCATGTTCTCTACCTGACCCTACTAGTTTTTTACTTTGTTTCCTTGTGCATGGTGTGTTTGCGGCAGAACTTGCAGTATTTCTTCGTCTCCATCCTCTCGGGATGCTCTTTCTTGTCCTTCATGGTGTTGTAATTACGCTGCTTACATTCTGTACACGCTAATGTTATCCTTGTACGCACGGCTTTTCACCTCCAATGATCC
>CADCPJ010000336.1 GCA_902803245.1 uncultured Lachnospiraceae bacterium
CCCCGAAATCACAGCGAAAACCATTCAGAAAACCAGTTCTCTGCCTGATTTTCACTCTGATTTCAGGGGTGCTGAATAGTTACATATTATTTATTTTCTGCTGTCAGACTTCAGCTCCAGGTAGAGAACTTCCTGCGGAGTGAGCTTTACATTGAGAGCGCCAAGAGAGGACTCGATCTCGGAGCGGTTTGCAGCTCCGATGATCGGGAACGCGTTCATCGGGCAGTCAAGGACATAAGCCATCGCGACCTGCGGGATGCTGCATCCCTTCTCCTCCGCGATCTCCTTGCAGCGGTCGAGACGGACGAAGTTCTCCTCGTAGCAGTAGCCGATGCGGCAGAACTGGTCGATGGCATCCGGGTTTTCGGCAAGAAGCTCTCTCGTGATGCGCCCGGAGAAGAGGCCGCGGGCAAGAGAGGAGTATGCGAGAACCGGCATCTGGTTCTTTGTGTACCAGGCCTGGGCCTCGGCGTTCTTGTTGCCGGCGATGGTGACGCAGCCCGGTGCGAACGGGTTCTTCACCTGCTCGGCGAGGCTGAAGTTCGGGGAGGAGACGCTCATCGGGGAGAGGTTGTGGGCATATGCGTACTCATTGGCCTCTTCCAGTCTCTGATGTGTCCAGTTGGAGCCGCCGAAGATGCGGATCCTGCCGGCCGCCTTGTGCTCGTTCAGCTTCTCGACGATCGGGCCGACCGGAAGAGCCGTGTTGTCCCTGTGAAGGAGATAGATGTCGAGATAGTCTGTCTTTAACTCCCTCAGAGTGACCTCCAGGTCCTCGTCGATGGCTTCCGGAGTCACTCTCTCCACATCGCCCGCCGGATGGCAGCCCTTCGACAGAAGGACGATGTCCTCGCGGTTTCCGCATCTCTCAAGCCATGCGCCGACCGTCGGCTCGGAGTCGTATGCGCGCGCCGTGTCGATCGCCGTGATGCCGAGATCAAAGGCGGCATCCAGTGTGGTGAAATGCTTCTCCATGTTGTCCGGGAACATGCCGAACGTTCCCATGAAGAATTTGCTGACCTTTTTCTCAATTCCCTCGAATTTTACATATTCCATAATCGCTGTTCTCCTTATCGCTTTTTTATTCGGATCCTTGCGGAATCAGAGGTTCTCCGGGAGCTGATAGTTTGCGGGGATGCCGCCGTGCTTCTCCTCGTTGTAGACCTCGAGGAACATGCCGAGCTCCTTGTGGAGATCGAGGTACGCGAACTCCATGCCGATGTTCGGCTCTTTGCACCACAGCCAGGGATCCTGTCCGGTGAGCTCCTTGTGCTCTTTTAAGACGTCCTCGAAGCTGTCGCGGGTGATGAGGGCGATGTGGTGCATGCCGGGGCCGTGCTCTTTGAGCCATGTCTTATATGGGCTGTCGCTGACCGGCTGGATCAGCTCGAGCTCAAAGCCCCACACGTTGCAGAAAGCCATGATCGTGTGAAGTCTCTTGTGCTCGCCGTTCAGGGTGAAGTCCTCCATGCCCTCCGTGTCGAACGGAGCGACTCTCCACGGGCCGATGCCGTACTTCTCATAGTTTTTGATTGTCGCCTCAACGTCCTCTACGATAAT
This sequence comes from uncultured Lachnospiraceae bacterium, assembly GCA_902803245.1. Classification (GTDB taxonomy): domain Bacteria; phylum Bacillota; class Clostridia; order Lachnospirales; family Lachnospiraceae; genus Chordicoccus. The sequence continues at coordinate 1,561 of CADCPJ010000336.1, forward strand.
TCCGATCTGTAAAAACTTCGCGAATTGTGTGTCCATCATGATTCCTTTCCTCCTGTCTCCGGTTTGTACCGTTTATCTTTGACTGTGATGATCCATCGGGATGTGACGCAGGGAGCCGCCCCTTCGTCATCTGTTTCCCTCTTCTTTTAAGTCCATCATACCGCGCTTTTTTGGGAGCGGGCAAACGGATCATTTCCTAAGCCTTAGGAAAAATGGTGTCCTCTTTTATTTGTAAATCGGGTCGAGAACCGTGTCGATGTAGTTCTTCGTCAGAAGAATCGTCGCGAGCGGCTCCGGTGTCCCGTCGGACTCGATGCCGACCCAGCCCTTGTGCTGATGCTTCTTCATGAGCTTTAAGAGTCCCGGGAAATCGAGGAGGCCGCCGCCTACCTCAAAGAACCATCTTCCGCCCTTCTCGTCGAACTCCGCGCCGGCTCCGAACCGCTTCTCGTCCGGTGCGTTTATGTACGTAGTGTCCTTTAAGTGGAAGTACTGGACCCTGTCGTGATAGGTGTCATAGAAATGAAGGATGTCCTTGCCCATGATCGCCACCTGGGCGGTGTCGAGGCAGTAGTAGACGTATCTCGGATCCGTCATTTCCAGGAATTTCTCGTGGTCGTACTTGTTGACCGCGCACCAGAACTCGTTGTGGATGGAGACCTTGAGGCCCTTCTCGTCGCACATCCTGCCGACGGTGTTCATGCACTCCGCGACATTTTTCAGTCCCTCCTCGTCGAGCGGGCCCGTGCCGTAGTACTGGCCTGCGGGCTGCACGATCAGGTTGATCCCCCCGCACTCCGCGAGGGCGTCGATCGCCTGCTGCTCGTAAGCGAAGATCGCCTCGTGGTTTCTCTTGTCCTGAGATCCGACGTGATGCGAGAACATGCCCGTGATCCGCTCGATGCCGCGCTCTTTGGCGAAATCCTTA
>CADCPJ010000337.1 GCA_902803245.1 uncultured Lachnospiraceae bacterium
CGGCCGTATACGTGCTGGTCCGCGTTCTCCCGCACGGTGCAGGTGTTGTAGAGGATGAAGTCCGCCTCCTCTTCCCTGTCGGTGTCGAGGAAGCCGACCGCCTCAAGTATGCCGCGGAGCTTCTCGGAGTCCCGCGCGTTCATCTGGCAGCCGAACGTCACCACGGAAGAGTAAAGCTCCCTCCCATAAGCCTCCTGAAGCGCAAGGAGTGCCTTCCGCGCCTCTTCGATCGCCTCGTTCAGTTTTAAGTCGGAGTCCCTTAAGGAACCTGCGGGTGTGTCGGTCATAAACTGTCCTCAATCATTCTCCTGATTTTTGCTGCCTGCAGGCTTTTATTCATTCCCTGATCTGGCCGCTTCCGTAGATGATGTACTTGTAGGTTGTGAGGGCCATAAGCCCCATCGGGCCGCGGGCGTGCAGCTTCTGGGTGCTGATTCCGATCTCTGCCCCGAAGCCGAATTCATTTCCGTCGGTAAAGCGCGTGGAGGCGTTCACATAGACCGCCGCCGCATCCACTTCCCTCAGGAACCGCTGCGCGTGCATGTAGTTCGAGGTCACAATGCACTCGGAATGCCCTGTGTTGTAGCGGTTGATATGCGCGATGGCCTCGTCGATGTTGCTCACCGTCCTGATCGAGAGGATGTAGTCCAGGTATTCGGTGCCCCAGTCCTCCTCCGTCGCCGGGACGGAAGTCTCCAGATACTCCGCCGCGGGTCCGTCCGCGCGGAGCTCCACGTTCTTTTCTTTCAGCTTCGCCTCGAGGGACGGCAGGAGGGCGCTCCGGATGTCGCGGTGCACGAGCAGGGACTCCGCCGCATTGCAGACGCCGATTCTCTGGGTCTTCGCATTGAAAATGATGTCCACCGCCATCATGATGTCGGCCGGAGAGTCGACGAAGATGTGGCAGTTTCCCGTGCCCGTCTCGATGACGGGGATCGTGCTCTCCTTCGTCACGGTCCGGATGAGCCCGGCGCCGCCTCTGGGTATCATGAGGTCCACGTACCGGTCGAGATGCATGAATTCACGCGCGGTCTCCCTCGACGTGTCCTCGATGAGCTGCAGGACGTCCGGATTTACGCCATTTTTCCCGATTGCCTCGCGGAGCACCTCGACGATGGCGGCGTTGGACCGGATCGCATCGCTGCCGCCCTTTAAGATGACGGCATTTCCCGTCTTAAAGCACAGCCCGAAGACGTCCGACGTGACGTTCGGCCTCGCCTCGTAAATGACGCCGATGACGCCTAAGGGCACGGTCATCTTTCCGATGAGGAGGCCGTTCGGCCGTCTCTTCATCCCATCCACGGAGCCGATCGGGTCGTCGAGGGAGGCCACCTCGCGGAGTCCCTCGGCCATTCCCAAAATCCTGTCCTCCGTGAGCGTTAAGCGGTCCAGGAGTCCCTTCGCCATCTGGTGCTCAACGGCCGTCTTCCAGTCCCTGGCGTTGGCGTCGAGCAGCTCCTTCGACCTCTCGATAAGGAGGTCGGCCGCGTCTCTTAAAACCTTGTTCTTGAGCCCGGTCTCAAGAGACGCGCTCATAGCTGCAGCGGCTTTTGCTCTCTTTCCGATTTCTTCAAGCATGTTCATATCCATATCTTTTTCTCTTCAACTCCTTGTATAAATTCTGGACTCGGTCACCACAATATCCGCTCTCACATCGCTCTCCTTATGCGGCAGATCGTCCATCACGGAAAAATCATAGGCAGCGCCCGCCGTCCTTAGTCCGGGATGAGAGCTGAGGAAGCGGTCGTAATATCCCTTTCCGTAGCCGATGCGGTTCCCTTTTTTGTCAAAGGAAAGTCCCGGCAGGATGATGAGGGCGCTGTCGTCTTCCGCGATCTCCCCGCCCTCCGGCTCCCTCACGTGAAAATGCCCCTCTGTGAGATCCGAAAATGACCGGATCACATGGAAGCGGAGGCCGTCCGGCGTCACTTTCGGGGCGGCGGCCGTCTTGTTCCCGGCCCAGGCGGCCTGAAAGAGCGCCGTGGTGTCCACTTCGCCCGGAAGGGGCACGTAGCACCAGATGCTCCCGGCTTCCTTAAAGAGACTCGTCTCTATGAGGCGGGTGCAGATCCTTGCGCTCAGCTTAAGAAGAACGTCCGGCGGGGTATCCCTGCGCCGCTTCTTCATGATAGCTCGGATCTCATTTTTATCCATCACATCTTCTCCAGATAGTCCATCATGTAGAATTCGTGCGGGTGTGCGCGGAACAGCGTCCCGCACTCCTTGCCGTCAAGTATCTCGTGGAGAATCCGGAAGTCCTCCGAGTGGGCGATGATCATGTCCGCCCCGGCCGAGGTCGCGATCTGGGCGGCGCTCAGCTTCGTCGACATTCCGCCGGTGCCGAAGCTGCTGCCGGTCGATCCCTTGCCCATCTTGAGCAGCGTCTCGTCTATGAGGTCCACCTCGGGGATGAACTCAGCGTCCGGATTCTCATTGGGGTCATCCGTGTAGAGCCCCTTTATGTCCGACAGGAGGATGAGGAGGTCCGCGTGCACGAGGGCCGTCACGATCGCCGAGAGCCTGTCGTTGTCGCCGAAGCGGATGTCGTAGGTCTCGACGGTGTCATTTTCATTGACGATGGGTATGACGCCGAGGCCGAAGAGCTCCTCGAACGTGTTCCTCGCGTTGATGCGGCTCTCGCCGTTCAGCATCGTCTCCTTCGTGAGGAGGAGCTGGGCGGTATTCAGCCCGTACTCGGAGAAGAACTTCTGGTAGAGCATCATGAGCCTCACCTGGCCGATGGCGGCGCAGGCCTGCTTCTGCTTCAGCGAGTGCAGTTCTTTTAACCCCATCGCCGCCTTCCCGACAGAAATCGCGCCGGAAGAGACGATGACGACGTCCTTGCCGCTGTTTCTGATATCCGTCACTTCCCGGGCGAGGATCTCAATCTTCGGGAGGTTCAGCATCCCCGTCTTCCTGTGGACGAGGGAGGAGGAACCGATCTTTATGACGACTCTCTGTTTGCTGTTTAAATGGCTGCGAGAATTCAGTTTGTCCATGGGAGCAACCCGCCTTTATGATTTTTCGAAATGCCCGTCCCTCGTGATCTGAAGGGCTTTTAGCACCGCTTCCTGCCTGGCCGTCATCACTTCCTCTTCGTCAGGGGTCATGTGATCATAGCCCATGAGATGAAACATGCTGTGCGCCACTAAAAATGCGTATTCCCGAAGGAGGCTGTGCCCGTATTCCTCCGCCTGCGCGATCACGCGGTCGACGGAAATGACGATATCCCCAAGGAGCAGCCTCCCGCTCTCCGGGTCGAAGGAATCCGCCTCCTCTTCTTCAGCCTCGGAAAAATTGCCCGGCTTAAGGTACTCCACCATCGGGAACGAGAGGACGTCCGTCGGGCGGTCAATTCCCCTCGTCTCGAGATTTATCCCGCGGATGCCCTCGTCGTCCGTGAGGGTCACGGACAGCTCGCAGTCGTAGGGGCACTTCTCCATCTTAAGGGCCTCGCCGGCAACTCTGCCGGCCGCCTGCAAGCAGTCGAAGCCGAAGATCTCCTCCAAGGGCCTCTTCGTATATTCGTTCTCAAAATACAGCTTCATTTCCCCATATGGCTCCTCACCGACTTTGCCTTCACTCCCCGGACTGTGCCCGGGCGGTCCTTCTTTGCGGTCTGCCGCGTCTCATATTTTTCGTAGGCCTCGACAATTTTCTGCACGAGGGGATGCCGGACGACGTCCTTACTGGTCAGCTCGCAGAAGCCGATCTCCCCGATGTTCCTCAGCACCCGGACCGCCACATCGAGTCCGCTCATCTGATCCGCGGGGAGGTCTTTCTGCGTGCGGTCGCCGGTCACGACGACCTTGGAGCCAAACCCTATGCGGGTCAGGAACATTTTCATCTGGGACGGCGTCGTGTTCTGCGCCTCGTCGAGGATGATAAACGCGTTGTCGAGCGTGCGCCCGCGCATGTAGGCGAGAGGCGCGACCTCGATGAGGCCTTTCTCCGAATTTTTTAAAAATGCCTCCGCCCCCATGATCTCATAGAGCGCATCGTAGAGCGGCCGCAGATACGGATCGATCTTGCTCTGGAGGTCGCCCGGGAGGAATCCGAGCTTCTCGCCGGCCTCAATTGCCGGGCGCGTGAGGATGATCCTCGAGACCTCTTCCGTGCGGAAGGCCCGTATCGCCATCGCCATCGCGAGGTAGGTCTTTCCGGTTCCCGCAGGCCCGATGCCGAAGGTGATCATGTTGTCCGTGATCGAGTCGATGTAAGCTTTCTGCCCTATGGTCTTCGGTTTGATCGGCCTCCCGGACATCGTGTGGAGGAGGATCTCCCGGTCGATCTCCACCATCTGCCGCTCCTTCTGTTCCCTCACAAGTCCTAAGGAGTAGCGGATATTCTGCTCCGTGATCTCATTTCCCCGCTCGGAGAGAACGAGAAGCATGGCGAGCAGCTTTTTCGTCTGACTGACATTCTCCTCGTCTCCGAGGATCTTGACTCTTCCGTTGCGGGGGACGACGCGGACCTGGAGCTCTTCTTCAATCAGCTTCAGGTGGGCGTCAAACTGCCCGAAGATGTTTCTTTCATGTTCCGAGGGCAGGTCAAATACGCTTTCCGGCATAGGCGGCAACTGGCTCCTTTTTCAAAACATAGTGGTTAACCTTAAAAATTGCCGAAGGCAATCGCTTAGTTTAACTGCATAAAGGGGAAAACGAAATGTTCTGCTTAAGGCAGACAAAGTCCGTTAACATCTGTAAGCTTCTACTTGTGATACGGCTCTCCGGAAAGAATCTTCTCGGCTCTGTAAATCTGTTCGAGGAGAATCACGCGCATCAGCTGGTGCGGAAAGGTGAAGTCTGAGAAGCTGATCTCTTCATCCGCCCGCTTTATCACCTCCGGCGACAGTCCGAGGCTCCCGCCGATGACGAATGAGACAGTGCTCCTGCCGGAGACCATCAGGTCCTTGATGTGCCCTGCAAATGCCTCCGAAGTGAAGCGCTTTCCGCCGATCGAGAGGGCGATCACGTAATCGCCGTCCCGGATCCTGTCGAGGATGCGCCCGCCTTCCTTTCTCTTCACGTTCATGGCCTCGGCTTCCGAGAGGCGCTCCGGCGCTTTTTCATCCGGGCACTCGAGAATCTCCACCTTCGCGTAGCGGCTCAGCCTCTTTTCGTACTCGCCCACGGCGCCCTGAAAGAAGCTCTCTCTTACGCGGCCCACGCACAGGATCCGGAATGTCATGAGTTGTTCCCTTCCGCTATAAAACAGGCTGCATCCGGCAAACAGACTGCATTCGCTAAACAGACTGCATCCGCTAAACAGATTGCATCCGGCAAACAGAATGCATCCGCCAAACAGGCTGCAGGATGAAAAAAACAGAGAACAGTGCAGTGCCGTTCTCTGCGAAATCCACACATTTACTCAACAGAGAGGATGCAGTAGTAAATCGGCTGCCCTCCGTAGTTGGCCTCCACATCCATGTCCGGAAAGCTCTCCGCGAGCGAGTCGACGAGCTCGTCCGTCGATTCCTTGGGATAGTCCTTTCCGTTGTAGACGCTGATCAGCTCCGAGTCGTCGTCAACGACGGCGTTAAGCGCTTCAAGCGCCACGGCTTTTATGTCCGAACCGACTGCCAGGATGCCGTCGTCCCCGATGGCCATGATGTCGTCCACGTGGATCTCCTTGCCGTCGATCTTCGTCTCCCTCACAGCATAGGTGATCTCTATTGTCTTTACGAGGGAGATCTCCTCGCTCATCGCACTTAAGTTCTCCTTAGCGCTGCGGTCCGGGCTGTAGCTGATCATGGCGCTGATTCCCTGAGGCACGGTCTTCGTCGGAACAACGACCACCTCGCAGTCGGTGACGAGATCCTTTGCCTGGTTGGCAGCCAGGATGACGTTCTTGTTGTTCGGAAGAATGTATACCGTCCTGGCGTGAACCTTGCTAATGGCATTTAACATGTCGTCCGTGCTCGGGTTCATGGTCTGTCCGCCTTCAATGAGGACGTCGACCCCGAGCCCTTTGAAGATCTCGCTCATGCCTTCGCCGATCGTGACGGAGATAAAGCCCGCATCCTTAAGAGGAGAGTCGTCCTTTGAGGCTTTTTTCGCCTCCTCCCTCTCCTTCGCCGCGCGCTTCTCGGCCTCGTTGAAGAGCTTCTCCTCGTGCTCGATCCGCATGTTGTCGACCTTCATGCGGCACAGATTGCCGTATTCGAGGCCCTTCTCGAATGCGTCGCCGGGGTGGTTCGTATGCACGTGGATCTTGACGATGTCCTCATCCGCCACGAGCACAAGGCTGTCCCCGATGGAGAGGAAGTACTCCTTCATCTTCTCTTCATCTTCCTCGCTAAACGGCTTCTCGAGGTTGATGATGAACTCCGTGCAGTACCCGAACTTGATGTCGTCGGTGCTGATCTCCTTGCGGCCCTCCTGAGCTTCAGCCGCAGGCTTTGCGCCCTCTGCAAAGCTTAAGTCGATCTCCTTACCGAGGAACGCGTCCACGGCTCCGCGGAGAACGGCCATGAGGCCCTCGCCGCCGGAGTCGACGACTCCCGCTTCTTTCAGCACCGGGAGGAGCTCCGGCGTGCTGTCAAGGGCTTCCTGTCCCTTCGCAAGAACCTCCGCAAAGAAGGCCTCCAGGTTCTCACTGCTCTCGGCGAGCTCCGCGGCCGCAGCGGCCATGGCCTTCGCCACAGTGAGGATCGTGCCCTCTTTCGGCTTCATGACCGCCTTGTAGGCGGTCTCCACCGCGCGCTCCATCGCCCCCGCGATGATCGGGATATTGAGTTCGTCGTGCTCACGGATCGATTTTGTAAAACCGCGGAAGAGCTGCGACAATATGACGCCCGAATTGCCTCGCGCGCCTCTCAGGGATCCGCCGGAGATCGCTTTGGAGAGCATCTCTATGGTGGCGTCTTCGGGAAGAGTGCTCACTTCCTGGGCCGCAGACATAATTGTAAGGGTCATATTCGTGCCCGTGTCGCCGTCCGGGACAGGGAACACGTTGAGCTGATTGATCCACTCTTTCTGGAGCTCCAGATTCTTCGCGCCGGTCAGGAACATCCGGCGAAGCATCCGCGAATCTATTGTACTTACTGCCACTTTCGAATTCCTCCCATTTCTCAGTCGATCACTCGAATTCCTTCGACGACAACATCGATGTGCTCCACGTCGAGGCCGGTAAACTGCTCCACCTTATAGCGAACAGACTCCATCAAGTTCTCGGAGACCGTAAGAATACTGACACCGTACGCGACGATGCAGTGGAGTGTAAGTGAGATCTTATTGTTGTCTATCTTCACGTTGATGCCGTACCGAAGACTGTCTTTTTTAAGGATATGGAATAATCCGTCCTTCATATTGTAGGCAGACATCCCGACGATGCCAAAGCAGCCGACGGCCACGCTGCCGGCATAAGTAGCTATGACATCCGTATCTACCTGGATACTGCCATAATCCGATTGCAGATGTCCTCTCATCGTTCTTTCCTCCCTGCACGAATGACCGGGAAAGCGGTCACTGATCAATCCGTGCTATGAATAATCATACCATAAAGCGGGCACTTGGGCGAGACTTTCCATTCAAATGGCACAAAAAAAGAAAAGATGCCACGCGTACAGCGGCATCTCATTTCTTAATGAAAATACATTATGCTCTCTCGACCCTGCCGGACTTGAGGCACTGAGCACACACATAGGCGTGCTTCGGTGTTCCGTTCTCTTTGATTCTGACCCTTCTGATGTTGGACTTCCACATTTTATTGGATCTTCTATGAGAATGGCTCACATTATTGCCAAAATGAGCGCCCTTTCCGCAAACTGAACATACTGCCATCGGTAAACACCTCCTTGCACCAAATTGAAAAGCCCTGTGAGGACTCGAACGAAAAATATATTAGCAGAAAGTGAGGTGCTTTGCAAGTATTATTTTGTCCTTAAGCGGTCTTTCTACTTAACTCATTTTGTCCGGGGAGCAGGCTTTCCTGCTGAACTCTCTTTGTCCGGGGAGCAGGCTTTAAGCCTCTTCTTGGGTGGGCGTCTTCACCTCGTCCTCGCTCTTCCCGGCGGTGAACTTGTTGACCACGTCGGGGACCATGTCGAGTATCCTGGAGAGCCCGTCCGCATTCTTCACGCTGACCAGCTTCGTGGTCCCGTTGGAAATGACGAGAACCGCGCAGGGGCTCATCTTTCCGCCGATGCCGCCGCCCGCATTCTGGGAGCTTCTCTCGCCGCCGTTTGCCCCGGCACCGACGCCGAAGGACACATCCATGAGCGGAAGGATGGTCGTATCACCGATCTTGACCGCCTCGCCGACCACCGTCTTGGAGCTCAAAAAGCCTTCCATGCCCTCAAAGAGCGTGTTCACTGTGTTCTTGAAATCGTTGTTCTCAGCCATCAGGATGCCTCCTTTGCTTCTTGTTCCTTAATATCCTCATATTCATCATATTCAAAGAAATATACTTCTTCGCCGCTTTCCGCTTTCAGCGCCTTGTAGGTCCGCCACGCATACCTCACGTCGCTTCTTAAAATAACAAGCAGGACGTGAAAACCCACTGTTCCCAGCCGGATCCGGCCCTTTTC
>CADCPJ010000338.1 GCA_902803245.1 uncultured Lachnospiraceae bacterium
AGGACAAGCAATAAACATTATCAATAAGACAGGCAGACAGTTTTTTCAACAGGACAAGCAATAAGCATTTTCAATAAGATAAGGCAAACAGCATTTTCACTTGCCCGAACATACATTCTCTGATAAGATGGGAGACATCCCGCCTGTGAGCGCCCGCTTAAGCGGCGCTTTGGTGTCCGCAGGGAACTTTTTGGCGGCAATTGCCTTCGGCAAGCTTTAGGTTAACCAGTATATATCCGCACTGTGTTTGTGAATAGAGATGAGGAGGAGCCCCTCATGGATGAGAGAGAGATTCTCGGCAAACTGAATGAAGAGCAGAAGAAGGCCGTGCTTGCCGCGGAGGGTCCCGTGCTGATTCTGGCCGGTGCCGGCTCGGGCAAGACCCGCGTGCTCGTGCACCGGATCGCCTATCTGGTCGACGTGATCGGAGTTATGCCGGGAAACATCCTGGCCATCACCTTCACGAATAAGGCGGCCGATGAGATGCGGAGCCGCGTGGACAAGATGATCGGATTCGGATCACAGGAGATCTGGGTCAGCACCTTCCATTCCCTCTGCGTGCGCATCCTGAGGAGGTACGGGGAGCTCCTCGGCTACACGAGGTACTTCTCCATCTACGACACGGACGACCAGCTCTCCCTCATGAAGAGCATTTTCAAGGAGAAGCAGGTCGACACGCGCTACATGAAGGAGAGGGCGGTTCTTGGCCGCATTTCCTCCGCGAAGGACGAACTGGTATCCCCGAAGAAGTACGCTCTCCTCAACAGGGACTTTTACGGGGAGAAGGTGGCAGAGCTCTATGAGGCCTACCAGAGGAAGCTGCTTGAGAACAACGCGATGGACTTTGACGATCTCCTCATGAACGCGGTGGAGCTCTTCGAGAGCCACCCGGAGGTCCTCGGGATCTATCAGGAGAGGTTTCTGTACCTCATGGTGGACGAGTACCAGGACACGAATACCGCCCAGTTCCGCTTTCTGTCCCTCCTTGCCGGCCGCACCCACAACCTCTGCGTGGTCGGGGACGACGACCAGAGCATCTACAAGTTCCGCGGCGCGAACATACGGAACATCCTCGGCTTTGAGGAGATCTACCCGGGCGCGGTCGTCGTGAAGCTGGAGCAGAATTACCGCTCCACGAAAAACATCCTGGACGCAGCCAACGAGGTCATCCGGAACAACCGCGGGAGGAAGGCGAAGAGGCTGTGGACAAATGAAGAGGAAGGCGAGAAGATTCACTTCCGCCGCTTCCTGAACGGATTCGAGGAGGCGGAGTTTGTATGCGGCGAGATTGCGTCCGAAGTGAGGGCGGGCCGCCGCGCCTACAGGGACTTCGCCGTTCTCTACAGGACGAATGCCCAGTCCCGTCTCTTTGAAGAGAAAATGCTTCTTGCCAACCTTCCCTACCGGATTGTCGGAGGCGTGAATTTCTACTCGAGGCGGGAGATCAAAGACATCCTGGCCTATTTAAAGACCGTCGACAACGCCGCCGACGACCTCCAGGTGCAGCGCATCATCAATGTCCCGAGGCGCGGAATCGGGGGCAGCACCGTCGGAAAGATCAGCGGCTACGCCGAGGCCGGAGGCATTTCCTTCTTCGAGGCGGCCTGCGAAGTGGAGAAAGTGCCCGGAGTGAGCGCCGCTGCGGCGAAGAAGGTCACAAGCTTTACGGATCAGATCGGCGTTCTTCGGGCGAGGGCCGAGGTCGGCTCGATCAGCGATCTCATCAAACAGCTTCTTGAGATGACGGGCTATGTGGAAGAGCTTAAGAAGGAGGACACCGAGGAGGCCAAAGCCAGAATCGAGAATATCGACGAGCTGATTTCGAAGGCTGTTCAGTATGAGACGAAGGAGAGCTCGCCGACTCTGTCGGGATTTCTCGAGGAAGTCGCCCTGATCGCGGACATCGACGCGGTGGAGGAGACGGACGACAGGGTCCTCCTCATGACCCTGCACGCAGCCAAGGGGCTGGAATTCCCGGCCGTCTATATGAGCGGCATGGAGGACGGCCTCTTCCCGAGCAGGATTGCTCTCGACTCCGAGACGCCCGCCGAGGAGATCGAGGAGGAGAGGAGGCTCTGCTACGTGGGCATCACCCGCGCCAGGGAGGTTCTGACGCTGACCTTTGCCTCGGAGCGCATGGTCCGCGGCGAAGTCGTGAGAAATGAGATCTCCCGCTTCGTGAAGGAGATCCCGAGGGAACTCGTGGATATGGGCGAGCGGACGAATGCGCAGGGAAGGAAGATGGACTTAAGCGGGAGAGGAGCAGACGCGGCGCTTCGAAGCGCGATCTTAAGCGAACCCGGAAAGCCCGCCTTCGGAAGGACATTTGAGATGCCGGAAGCGTCCCGAAGGACCCGGGGAACCGTGAAAAACGAATACTCGAATCCCTATAAGAAGGTCTCATCCCCAAGGGACACCGGGGAGAAGAAGCCCCCGGAGTTTGCGGTGGGGGACAGCGTCCGCCACGTGAAGTTCGGCGTGGGCGAGGTCCGCGAGATTAAGGACGGCGGGAAGGACTACCTGGTCACAGTCGATTTCCCCACGTGGGGAGTGAAGAAGATGTATGCTTCATTTGCAAAGCTGAAGCCGGTCTGAAGAAGACCGGCTTTTTTTGCATCCTGAGCGCTGAGGGGTGTAGTGCAGGACAGAGTTACCTTTGTTTTTTCTAATTCCCTGCCGCTCCGGCAGGGAGTGTAGAGCCTGAACCTGAAGAGCTATTCCCTGCCGCTCCGCCCGTGGGTGCACAGCCTGAAGAGCTATTCCCTGCCGCTCCAGCAGTGGGTGCACAGTTTGCAGGGCTCGATTCCGATGGCCTCGACCATGTCGTCGAGACGGTGATAGTGGAGAGAAGTGAAGCGAAGCTCCTTCCGGATCTCCTCCAGCATGGCGGCGTACTCCTGGGTGTCGGGGTCCACATAGCGGGAGAGGACTTCCGG
>CADCPJ010000339.1 GCA_902803245.1 uncultured Lachnospiraceae bacterium
GGAGGCCCTTACCGACAACAAGAACAGAACGGCTTCATTTGTAAGGTCTGTGTTCGACAAGAACGGAGGCAACCTCGGCACGCCGGGCTGCGTTTCGTACATGTTCAGCCGCAAGGGCGTGGTCATCGTCGACTCCGAGGATCTCGACGAGGACGAAGTCATGATGGTCGCTCTCGATGCGGGCGCGGACGACATGATCGTGAACGAGGACAACTTCGAGATCAGGACGGAGCCTTCGGTCTTCAATGATGTGCATCAGGCGATCAAGGACGCCGGATACGAGATCTTCGAAGCCGAGGTCGAGCAGATACCTTCGATGGAGGCATCCGTCACGGACGAGGCTGCGATCAAGTCTCTGACCAAGCTGATAACGAGTCTCGAGGACAACGATGATGTCCAGAAGGTGTACTTCAACTGCGACCTCCAGCTCGACTGATACCCAGATTCCTGGAATATGCGTCAAAGTCTTCTTAATGGAACCTACACAAACTTAAAGGGATTCCGATGCGGAAGCATTATGTAAAGCCGTCACGGAGCGGACTACAGAAGCCAGGCTCAGGAAGTACCCACCTTATCTCTGAACGATAGGGCGTCAATTAAAGGCTTGACGGTATTTCGGGATTTTTTTGCGAAAAGGGAAATGATGAACAAAGAACAGAAAGAAAAACAGATAAGAAAAGAAGCAGGATATACACTTGCATTGTTTGCGCTCTGCTTTGTATGGAACACGGCATTCGCATACCTTCTGTCCGGAACGGGAACGAGGCTTTTCGGCCTTCCGCTCTGGTGGCTCGTGAGCACGCCGGGCATGTTCGTGATAGCTCTTGCCGGGGTGGCTTTCCTGCTGAAAAAAGTCTTCAGGGACTTCAGTCTGGATGATGAGGAAGGAGGGAGCGATGAGTAAAAACGCCGCCGTGCTGATCATCCTTGTCGCTTATCTTCTGCTCAACCTCTGCATCGGCATACTCGCCAGCAGAAAGTCGGCAAAAGAGAACGCTTCAAGCGGCTTCCTCTCGAATTATTTCGCGGGCTCAAGGAGCATGGGAGGCGTCGTGCTCGCCATGACTCTCGTCGCGACGTACACGAGCGCGAGCTCATTCCTCGGAGGCCCGGGCCTTGCGTCGAGCTTCGGCATGACGTGGTCGTGGGTCGCCGGAGTCCAGATAGGAGCCACATTCCTGACTCTGGGAGTCCTCGGCAAGAAATTCGCCATGATAGCCAGGCGTACCAACGCCGTAACGATAAACGATTACCTCAGGGCGCGCTACGATTCGCCGGCAGTCGTCATCATCTGCGGCATAGCGATGGTCATTTTCTTTACGACGCAGATGATCGCCCAGTTCATCGGCGGAGCCACGCTGCTCCAGAGCGTCACCGGTCTTCCGTACTGGGCCGGACTGCTTCTGTTCGGCGCCGTCGTGATCATTTATACCTCGGTGGGAGGCTTCAAGGCGGTAGGCACGACCGATACGATCCAGGGCGTGGTAATGACCGCAGGCACATTCCTGCTGCTGTTCTTCATCATAAGAGCAGGCGGCGGGATGGACAGCATAGTCAGATCCCTTGACGCCGGAAACCCGGGATGGGATCTCATGGGAAAAGGAGAATTCGGCGCGGACATACCGGCCATGAGACCGGGCGCCCTGATCTCCTTCTGGGTCCTCGTGGGAGTCGCGGTGCTCGGACTTCCTCAGACCGCCGTCAGATGCATGGCGTTCAGGGACACGAGGTCGATGCACAGAGCCATGATATACGGAACGGCCGTCATCGGGGTCCTCATGATAGGCATGCATCTTGCCGGCACGCTTGCTTTTCCGCTTCTTCCCGAGGGCGGGCTTGAAAGCACCGACCAGGTCATACCTTATGTGGTGATGAAATACATGCCTGCATGGGCGGCAGGTCTTTTCCTCGCGGCTCCGCTCGCTGCGGTGATGTCTACGATAGACTCGCTTCTCATACTTGCGTCTGCGACGATAATCAAGGATCTTTATCTGCATTATGTGAAGAAGGTCCCTCTCGGGACCGAA
>CADCPJ010000340.1 GCA_902803245.1 uncultured Lachnospiraceae bacterium
ATGGTGCGCGAGGCCTGCGGTGATCACATCCTGAAGGTCATCATAGAGACCTGCCTCCTCACCGACGAGGAGAAGATCCGTATGTGCGAGATCGTGACCCAGGCCAGGGCGGACTACATCAAGACTTCAACGGGCTTTAGTACAAGCGGCGCTACGTTCGCGGATGTGGAGCTCTTTGCCAGGTACGTGGGACCGAACGTGAAGATCAAGGCTGCGGGCGGCATTTCCTCCATCGATGACGCGAAGAAATTCCTGTCCCTCGGCGCGGACAGACTCGGGACGAGCCGCATCGTGAAGATCGTCAAGGAGATGGAAGCCTCCGGAAACTGACGGGACGCGCGGGACAAAAGGAGGACAGATCACCTTATGACAAATGGAGGAGAGCGCATGGAGAGTATCCTGATCGGAATCGCGGGCGGCAGCGGCAGCGGCAAGACGACACTCGCCGACAAGCTGGTGGAGTGCTTCGGGACGGATGAGGTGAGCATCATAAGACATGACAACTACTACAAGAGGCACGACGATCTGTCCTACGAGGAGCGGACAAAGCTGAATTACGACCATCCGGATGCATTCGATACGGAGCTTTTAATCGAACACATCCGGATGCTGAAGGACTGGCATTCCGTTGAGATGCCCGTCTACGACTATTCCCAGCACAACCGGTCCGACAAGGTGATCGTGGTTCATCCCGCCCCGGTCTTAATCCTCGAGGGCATCCTGATTTTCGTGGAGGAGTCCCTCTGTTCCCTCATGGACATCAAGGTCTTCGTGGACACGGACGCGGACGTCCGGATTCTGCGCAGGATTCTCCGGGACGTGAAGGCGCGGGGGCGCTCTTTGGACAGCGTCATCAATCAGTATCTGACGACGGTGAAACCGATGCACGAGCAGTTCGTGGAGCCCAGCAAGCGGAGGGCGGACGTGATCATCCCCGACGGCGGGTACAATGCGGTAGCCCTCGAGATGCTGATTCAGAGAGTCCGCAGCCAGCTGGCGAAATACAGGGCGGACATGTGACAACTGTTAAAGCATCCCGGGCACTGAGGGGGCTGAATAGCTGCGACATGTGAGCGGAAAGGCCATAAGTCAGCAGGGCGGCCGCATGAATAGAAAAAGCCGGCAGTCAGCAGGGCGGCCGCATGAATAGAAAAAGCCGGCAGTGAGCAGGGCAGCCGCATGAATAGAAAAAGCCGGCAGTGAGCAGGGCGGCCGCAGCAAGGAGGCGGAGCAGCCGTGATTTACACAGTCACTTTCAATCCTTCCCTGGATTACATCGTGCGGGTTCGGAACTTCCGGACGGGGAAGCTGAACCGCACATACTATGAGAATGTCCTTCCCGGAGGCAAGGGGATCAACGTGTCCATCGTTCTTGAAAACCTCGGACAGAAGAGCACGGCGCTGGGCTTTGTGGCGGGCTTTACCGGGAGGGAGATCGAGGCGCGCCTCAAAAGGGCCGGCGTCGATTCGGATTTTATCGAGGTGAGAGAGGGCATGTCCCGGATCAACGTCAAGCTCAGATCCGACGAGGAGACCGAGATCAACGGCCAGGGCCCGAAGATCACGGACGAGGACATCCGGGCGCTTTTTGAGAAGCTGGACAGGCTTCAAAAGGGCGATCTGCTCGTCATCTCGGGCTCCGTGCCCGGCACGCTCCCGGGAGATATGTACGAGCGAATCCTGAGCCGCCTTGAGGGAAAGGGGATTGACGCCGTCGTGGACGCAGAGAGGGATCTCCTCGTAAATGTCCTGAAATATCACCCTTTCCTGATCAAGCCAAACAACATCGAGCTCGGAGAGATCTACGGAGTGAAGCTTTCGAAGCGGGACGAGGTCATTCCTTACGCGAAGAAGCTAAGGGAAGAGGGCGCGAGAAACGTGCTCGTCTCCATGGCGGGCGAGGGCGCTGTCCTTATTTCCGAACAGGGAGAAGTCTTGCAGGGCGAGGCCAAAAAGGGCAGAGTCGTAAACTCCGTCGGAGCGGGGGATTCCATGGTCGCGGGCTTCCTGACCGGGTACATGGAATATGACGGCGACATGGAGAAGGCTCTTTTGATGGGGCTTGGCGCAGGATCTGCCAGCGCATTCTCCCCGAACCTGGCGACGAGGCAGGAGGTGGAAGCGCTTCTTGCCGGGCAGCTTCATGCGAAATGAAGAGCTGCCAGGAGTGACCCGGGGACTTAACGGGAGCCTGCCGGAGACGGAACGGAGATGGAAAAGGAGAGAAATCACATGAAAGAATTCAGTTATGTAATCAAAGATGCGGAAGGCATCCACGCGAGACCGGCCGGCGAGCTCGTCAAGCTTGCGAAGAGCTTCGCTCCGACGACCATCACGATCAGCAAGGGCGTAAAGAGCGGAAATGCAACAAAGATCTTCGCGGTGATGGGTCTTGGCGCAAAGCAGGGCGAGACAGTCACTTTCCGGATCGAGGGCGAGGGCGAAGAGGCAGCGGCGGCCGAGCTCGAGAAGTTTATGAGCGAGAACCTGTGATCCGTGTTTTTCACAGGGGAAACACATTTACCACGTAGAGTAGTCTGCAGGCGTTTATGCGGACTGCTTTTTTGGTGCGGAACGTTACCATGGTTTTTAAAGATGCCAAACAGCTGCTGTATGATTAAGGGCGCCGGACAGCTGCCGCATTTTTCATAAAGGACAGGATGGAAAAATGATTCAAGTGAGACATCTCACCAAGCTCTACGGGGACTTCGCCGCGGTGAAGGACATCAGCTTTGAGATCGAGGACGGAACCATCTGCGGGTTTCTCGGGCCGAACGGCGCGGGAAAGTCCACGACGCTGAATATCCTGACCGGGTATACGGCCCCCACGGAGGGCGAGGTCCTCATCGACGGCCGCGACATACTTAAGGAGGCGGAGGAGGCGAGGCGATCCACAGGCTTTTTGCCCGAGATCCCTCCGGTCTATCCCGACCTGACCGTGTACGAGTACCTCTCCTTCGCGGCGCAGCTGAAGGGAATCAAAAAGAGGGAGCGGGAGGAGGAGGTCAGGTTCCGGATGGAGCAGCTGAATCTCACTGAGGTGAAAGACAGGCTGATCCGGAACCTGTCGAAGGGCTTCCGGCAGCGGGTCGGCTTTGCCGGAGCCCTTCTCGGCGACCCCGGCGTACTGATTCTGGACGAGCCCATGGCGGGCCTCGACCCGAAGCAGATTCTCGAGACGAGGGAGCTCATCCGCTCCTTAAAAAATGACCACACCGTAATCCTCAGCTCCCATATCTTAAGCGAAGTGTCGGAGATCTGCGACCGGGTTCTCATCATTTCCGAGGGGGAGATCGTGGCGGCAGACACGCCGGAGCACCTTGAGAGCGCGTCCGGAGCGGGAACCGTGCTCTGCATCACTGCCTCCGGCAGCCTTGACCGCGTTCTCTCCGCGGTCCGGACCGTCACGGAAGTGAGGGAGGACAACGTGACCGAATCGGAGAGCGGAGTGCAGGTAAGGGTACGCTTAAGGGACGGAGAGGATCTCCGCTTAAGGCTCAGCGAGGCTCTCTTTGCGGCCGGATGCCCGATTCTCGAGATGAAGCAGGAGAAGGCCGACCTCGAAAATATCTTCCTCATGCTCACGGATGAAACCGGCAGCGGGAACAGCCTGCAGGAAGATGGCGCCGGCAGCGGGAGCAGCCAGGAGGAAACCGGCGGCGGGAGCGGTCAGGAGGAAACCGGCGCCCAGAAGGCTGCCGCCGCGGATCGGGGGGAGGAGAGACCATGACCGCCATTTACAAAAAAGAGCTGCGGAGCATGTTCACCAATATGAGCGGTGCGATCGCGATTGCCGTCATGCTCCTCGTCACGGGGCTCATGTTCCGCTTCTACAACCTGCACAACGGCGTGCTGACGCTCCACTACACCGTCAGCAATTCGGCGCTGGTCTTCTATATTGTGATTCCCGTGCTCTCGATGCGGAGCTTCGCGGAGGAGCGGCGGCAAAAGACCGACCAGCTGCTGCTGACTGCCCCGGTGGGGCTCTTAAGGATCGTTCTCGGGAAGTACCTCGCCATCGTCACGGTATTTGCCATCCCGGTTCTCGTTATGTGCACCTATCCGCTGATCATGCTGAGCTTCGGGCCGGAGACGCTGCTGTGGGACTACACCTGCCTTCTCGCGTTTTTTTTCATGGGGTGCGCCTATCTCTCTGTCGGGATGTTCATCTCCAGCTGCACGGAGAGCCCGGTGATCGCGGCGATTCTCACAATCCTTTTCGTGTTCGCGACGCAGATGCTGAGCTCCATTTTTACGATGATCAGCGGGACGGCCCTCACAGCCATGCTCTTTCTTACGGCCCTCTCGGTCCTTATATCGCTGCTCGTCTATATGATGACGGGCCACTACGCCCTCAGTATGATCGTGCTTGCAGGGCTCGGGGCGGCCTGCATCGCAGGCTACGTCCTGCGGCCGGATCTCTTTAGCGGAAGGACGGAGTCGGTGCTCCGCATATTGGACTTCAGCACGCATTTCTCTGATTTTGCGGGCGGCGTATTTGCGATACCGAACCTGATGTTCTTCCTGTCCTACGCGGCTGTCGGCGTGCTGCTGACGATTCAGTCGCTTGACAAAAGGCGCTGGAGCTGAAAAAGTAAAAAAACCGGACAGCGCCGGCTCTCTTTAGCGAAACTTTAGATATGGATAATCAATTTGAGAAAAATGAACACCCCCATGAGAGACAATCCTCTCTTGGAAGGACGGACCGGAGCGCCCGCGTCTTAGGAAAGAGGAGGCTTAAAAAAGGCTCCTATGCCCTGGTTCTTACTGCGGTCTCTTTGGCGTCGATTCTCGTGATCAATATCATCGCGCGAACCATACCGAAGCAGTTTACGACTTTCGATGTCTCAAATGAGAAGCTCTACTCCATCGGCGAGATCTCGAAGGGCGTCCTGGATGCCCTTGAAGAGCCGGTGACGCTTCGCCTCGTCACGGAGGCGGGGCAGGAGGATGAGGCTGTGGGGAAGCTCGTGGAGTCTTACGCGGCCTACTCCGACAAAATTGTTCTCGACGAGATCGACGCCATCGCGAATCCGACATTTGCCGCCGGGTACGGCGAGGAGAGCATTCCCTTAAACAGTGTCATCGCCGCGGCGGGGGACCGCCATCAGGTTGCCTCATATTACAATTTCTACGGGTATGACTCGTATTATTCCGAGCCTTCCGTTTGGGACGCCGAGGGCCAGATCACGAGTGCCATCGCGGCGGTGGCGCAAAATGAGAGCTCGAAGGTCCGCTTCACGACGGGGCACGACGAGCTCGAGATCAGCTCTGAGATGGCGGACAGCCTTAAAAAGGCCAATATGACCTCGGAAGGGATCAACCTCCTTGCCGAGGAGATTCCGGAAGACACCGACGCCCTGATGATCTGTGCCCCGGCCCGGGACTTTGGCGGGGAGGAAGTGAAAAAGGTCCTTCAATATCTTGAAAATGGAGGCCGGCTGCTCCTCATGACGATGTCCGATGCCGTGACGGGGGCGAAGACGCCGAACCTGGACCGGATCGCCGAAAGCTATGGTGTATCAAGAAAGGGCGGCCTCGTCCTCGAGGGGGACACCTCTTCCTATGTCCAGGCTCCCTACCTGATCCTGCCGGGGACCGGAAACTCTGAAGTGACGGACGGACTTTCCAACCTGAATATTGTCTGCGCCCTTCCGGAGGCCCTTGATGCCGGAGACACCGATGAGGCGGTCTACACCGTGACGACGCTCCTTGCCACAAGCCCCGGAGCCTACATCAAGCAGGAAATAGCGGACACCGTCGAGAAGGAGAGCGGGGACGAGGAAGGGCAGTTTGTGCTCGGAGTGGCCATCGAGGAGACTCTTTTCTCCGGCAGCATGGGAGAGCCGGATGTGGATCTCAATATGGAATTTGAGGAAGAGACCGGGTCTGCCCGGGAAATTATGGAATCCGGGGAAGAGACCGGGTCTGCCCGGGAAATTATGGAATCTGCGGAAGAGACCGGGACTGTCCCGGATACTCCGGAAAAAGTTCAGGAAGAGGCGGACCGGGACGATTCCGGGGATAACCGGGTTCGCGCTGCGCGGATTTTATATTACTCCACTCCGTGCCTCTTCAGCTCCGCCGCCCTCTCCACTTTGATACAGCAGCAGACGGCGCTTCCGGAGGGCAACACGGCGCTCTTCGCGAAATCGATGGCCTATCTCACCGACCGGAAAACCGCGGTCTCCGTGGAGCCGAAGACCCTTGCGGTGCCGCAGACGGTCATCGACGGGAGGACTGAGGCCCTTCTTGGGAATGCGGCGATGATAGCCCTGCCGGTACTGGTGCTGATCGCGGGATTTATCATTTTCAGGAGAAGGCGTCTGAGATGACGCCGTTTTCCTATATGCAGTTTACCTGAGAAATTGCCGTCGGCAATTGCTAAGGTTAACTGGTATACTAAGGTTAACTGGAATAAGAACCATCAGGCTGGCTGGCGGAGGAATCAATCTGTATGGATCAGGACAACAACAGCTTCAAGCGGGGATCTGCGAGACACGAGTGGTCCAGATGGAAAGGAAAAAAGAGCGAGACGAAAAAGAAGGGGATGCGCCTCGTGAGCGCCATCCTGTTTCTTGCGGCACTTCTCATCATACTGGTCTTTGTGAGGAGAGGGGCGAACACTTTTCATGAAGCGGAGGCGAAGCGGGACACCCTGCTGGAACTCACCGCCGACCGGATCATAGCGGTGGAGATGAATTCTCCGAAGGGAAAGGTCTCCTTTGTCCGCGACGACGGAAAGTGGAGGTCGACGCTCCGCAGCGGGGGAGGGACTCATTCCGCGGATTCAGGCGTCGTCTCCGGCGAGACGGAGAGGGACGAGGACAGTTCCCGCTCCCTGCCCTCCGGCGGGGAGGAGAGGGACGAGGACAGTGCCCGCTCCCTGCCCTCCAGCGGGGAGGATGACGAAGAGGACGACTCCCGCTCCCTGCCCTCTGAGGAGGAGCTTGAGGAGGAGGCGGCAGCGAAGCTTGCAGCTTCCGTGACGGGCGTGCGCCTCTACCGGACTCTGACCGGCGTAGAGGACCTGAAGCTCTACGGTCTCGACGTCCCGCAGGCCGTCATCAAGGTCACGGACAGGGACGGGGCGGTGACCGAGATCGCCATCGGGGATGTGAACGAGACGACGAGCACGGTCTACTGCTGCCTGAACGGGGATAAGGACACGGTCTACGCCGTGTCAACGTCCCTCCTCTCCTCGCTTCAGTAAAATATTGTCACGTTATCTCAAGGAGGCCGAAATGAGCAGAGTGGGAACCGGATACGATGTTCACAGACTTGTGGAGGGAAGAAAAC
>CADCPJ010000341.1 GCA_902803245.1 uncultured Lachnospiraceae bacterium
CTCTACGACAGCGGAGGCCTTGACATCTGCTTCATGGGAGCCTACGAGGTCGACAGATACGGCAATGTCAACGCCCACAGGAGCGAGGGGGCCTACGCCGGCATCGGCGGGTTCGCCAACATCACGGCGAAGACGCCGACCGTCGTCTTCTGTCTCACCTTCAGCACGAAGGGGCTCGAGGTCTCGCAGAAGAAGGGCACTGTGGCGATCGAGAAGGAAGGGAGCATCCCGAAGTTCGTAGACCATGTAAAGAGCATCAGCTTCTCGGCAAAGCGGGCCATCGCAAACGGGCAGAAGGTGCTCTACGTGACCGAGAGATGTGTGTTCCGCCTCACGCCGAAGGGCCTCAAGCTGATCGAAGCGTACCCCGGCATTGACGTGGAGCGGGATATCCTCATGAAGCTTCCCTTCGAAGTGGAAAGATAGGTTCACCCTTAGCAACACACTATGTTGTTTTTTTCCATCGATTTCCATATTATACTTGGATGGTGAGTCCGCTGATCGCCGATAAATATGAGGGAACTATGGCGGCTCAAATGAGGGGAAGGAAGGTAAATTGAATATGGAGAATCTGTATCTGGAAATCGGCCAAAGAATCAGTGCTCTCAGAAAAAGCAGGGGCATCACGCAGGAGAAGCTCGCCGAAGAGCTCGATGTAACGATCAAGCACATCAGCGAGATTGAACGCGGCCTGTCCTCATTATCCCTTCCGAAACTTGTTCACACGGCTCAGTTCCTCGACTGCTCGATGGATTATCTCATCCTCGGCAGAAGCAATGAAGTCATCACTTCCCTGCTCCCGGACTCGATCCTCGAGATTCTGAAGTCCCAAAACAGCGGCGACCAGAGCCTCCTGGACGAATACATGCGCATGTTCATCCGGCTCCGCAGCAGATAATAAAAAACGTGACAATGGGGACAGTCCCCATTGTCACGTTTTTTTATAGATTTCCTCTTGACAGGCAGGAAAGGCTTAAGGGTTGTTGTTTTCTGCTCATATCAGTCCGCGCCGGATCCCGCCTCCTCATCTCTTCATCACATCTCCTCATCACACATCGAAAGAATGAAGATACCGGTCCTGCTCCTCCGTCAGGCTGTCGATTTTAGTCCCCATAAACCGAAGCTTTCTGAAGGCGATCTCCCTGTCCACTTCCTCCGGCACACAGTTGATCTTCGGGAGATTGTCATCTTTATGCTTTACCAGGTATTCCGCCGAGAGGGCCTGCACCGCGAAGCTCATATCCATGATTTCCGCCGGATGCCCGTCCCCTGCGGCGAGGTTGACGAGCTTTCCCTCCCCGATCAGATTCACGGATCTCCCGTTTTTCAGGGTGTAGCCTGTGATGTTGTCGCGCCGCAGCTCCTTCGAGACGGACTCCGCCTCTAAAGCCGCGTAATCCACCTCCACATTGAAATGCCCGGCGTTGGTCAGGATCGCCCCTTCCTTCATGAGGAGCATATGCTCCATCGTGATGACGCCCTTGCAGCCGGTCACGGTGACGAAGACATCTCCGAGCGGCGCGGCCTCCCTCATGGGCATCACCGCAAAGCCGTCCATGACCGCCTCGATCGCCTTCACGGGATCCACCTCCGTGACGATGACCCTCGCGCCGAGTCCCTTCGCCCTTGCTGCGACGCCCTTGCCGCACCATCCGTATCCCGCCACGACTACCTGCTTGCCCGACACGATCAGGTTCGTGGTCTTGTTGATGGCATTCCAGACGGACTGCCCGGTCCCGTAGCGGTTGTCGAAGAGGTGCTTCATCTCGGCATCATTGACCAGCATCGCCGGGAAGCGCAGCTTTCCGGCGGCATCCATCGCCTTCAGGCGGATAATACCCGTCGTCGTCTCCTCGCAGAGCCCGATCACTCCGGAAATGAGCTCCGGAAAGTCCCTGTGGATCATATTGTTGAGGTCCCCGCCGTCGTCGATGATGATGTTCGGTCCGACTTCGAGACAGCATGCGAGATGGTGGTTATATTCCTGCTCCGTCGCACCGTGCCAGGCGAAGACATTGATCCCGCGCTCCACGAGGGCAGCCGCGATATCGTCCTGCGTGGACAGGACGTTGCTGCCCGTCGCGTA
>CADCPJ010000342.1 GCA_902803245.1 uncultured Lachnospiraceae bacterium
GGCGCGCCATTAAGCGCGTCCACGACGAGACCGGAGTCGTCGGCCATGGCGGGCTCGCCTGAGGCCTTCGAGACGACCCTCGCCTTGATCAGCGCATTTTCCTTAAATGACGTTCCGTCCTCGACGATGTCAAGATCCAGTCCCGCTTCCTTCATTGAGACGATCTCGAGCCCCGCATCGCGGAGGATGGCCCGGATCTCCTCGAGCTTGTGGGCATTTCCGGTGGCAAAGATTATCCGTTTCATCGCTTAAGGTCCTTTCTTCTTCGGAGGCTTCGGCCCGAGATACTGATAGAGGTAAGTCCGGAGCATGCCGTTGTAAATCTTCCTGTTTCTGTCCGCCTTCCTCCCGATGTATTTCTCCGCGTCCCCGTAGGCGGTGATCAGGTACATCGACCAGGTGGGAAGGCCCGTGAAGGCCTCGCCGATCTGGCGGTAGAGGGCCGGGAGCGCCTCCCGCTCCTCAAGCCGCTCCCCGTAAGGAGGGTTCGTGATGAGAAAGCCGTAGTCCTTTCTGTGGCGCAGGTCTTTCACTTCCCTTCTCTGAAAATGAATCAGCCTGTCCACGCCCGCCGCCTTCGCGTTGTCCATGGCGCACCGCACGGCGTGCTCGTCCATATCATAGCCTTGAATGTCGGCGCTGACAAGGGAATCTTCCAGTATCTGAGCTTCCGCTTCTTCGCGGGCCTCCTTCCAGATCCCTTCCGGCAGGATGCTGGTCCACGTCTCGGCGAGGAAATGGCGCTTTAGTCCCGGAGCAATTCTTTTTGCAGCCATCGCTGCCTCGATCGGGATCGTTCCCGAGCCGCAGAAGGGATCGACCAGGATCCTGGACGGCGTCCACGGGCTTAAGCCTATGATGGAGGCCGCCAGCGTCTCCGAGATGGGGGCGATCACGGGGGAGACGCGGTAACCTCTCTTGTGGAGGGACATCCCGCTCGTGTCGATCCCGACGGTGACCACGTCCTTCTTGATTGAGACGCGCAAGGGGTACGAGGGGCCGTCCTCCCGGAACCATTCTGTCCGGTATGTTTTCTTCATCCTCTCCACCATCGCCTTTTTCATGACGGACTGGATGTCGGAGGGGGAGAAGAGGGCGCTGCGGACGGAGGAGGCCTTTGAGACCCAAAACTTCGCGTCCCGGGGGAGATATTCCTCCCAGGGGATCTCCTTCGTCCCCTCGAAGAGCTCGTCGAAGCTTCCGGCTTTGAATTCTCCGGCCTTTATGAGGACGCGCTCCGCGGAGCGCAGATGGATGTTCGCCCTTGCGGCGGCAGCGGCGTCTCCCAAAAAGCACACCCGGCCGTCGTCAACCTGGGTGATCTCGTATCCGAGCCGCTCCGTTTCGCGCTTCAGGACGGATTCTGTTCCGAAATGGCAGGGCGCGATGTACTCAAATATCTGCATAGGCAACCTCAGAAAAATTTTTAAGAATCTGTTAATTTTTTATTGCTATTTAAGATTATATCGTATATAATCTCTCTTGTAAAAGAATTTACCCTTCAAAAATTTTTTTACAAACCCCTTATTAATTATTTATACTCCCCTGAAGAGGTCTTGCCGGCTCCCCCGACAGGGCCTTTTCACATGATAGGGAGTGCTTCCTTACAGCCCAAAACTATACTTGAGGAGGATCTGACCTCATGTCCGGCAAGATGAAAAACGCAGAGCGGCTCATCTATATACTGATCGCGGTTCTGCTTGCATTTGTGTTTAAAAAGGCGTCGGCTTCCCACTACAATGCCGAGGGTTTTTTCCATGGCTTCAACTACAACCTGCTCGTATACGTCTCGGCCCTCGCCGGCGCATTTGCCGTCTATCTCATCCTGATGGGGCTTGCCGACCACTTTTCGAGGACTCCGGTGTGGGACGACATCCCGAACCCGGAGGAAAAGGGCGGAAGGAACCTTCTGCGGCGCATCCTGTACATCGTCTATATCGCGGCCGCGGCGTCCGTCCTCATCCTTGTCTATCAGATCTATGCCCACGAGAACAGCCTCTATCCTGAGAACACCGCCGCGACTTATCTCCGCCAGGAGATCCCGCACCCCGTATACTTCGGGATCATTGCCGCCCTGTCGCTCGTTCTTTTCTTCGGGCTGAGGCAGGAGAGCGAGAAGGACCGGACTTTCATGAGATTCGGTCTCATGCCCATTTTCGCCTTTTTCAGCGCAGCCCTCGTGTGGTGCCCCAATATTCTGAAGGACACGGGAGCGGGGTCGCTGCACATCCACGCGGTGACGAACTCGATTGTAAACATCATGCACGGGGCGCCTTACAGCGACCTCAACTGCAGCATTTACGGGCATTACAGCCTGTTTCTCGGCCCGCTGTCGATGCTCCTTGGCAACAATCTGCAGGGAATCATGCTGTCGCTTTCGGTTTCGGCCTTCGCCGCTTTTATGGCGGCCTTCTATGCAGCCCACAAGATGATCCGGAGCAATGTCGTCTATTTTCTCGCCCTGTGCGGGATCACGGGGACGACGACTCTCCTTACGAGACGGGGCCAGTATTTTCAGGTCAACCCACTCAGACTCCTGTGGCCGGCGGTGACGATTGCCCTCGTCGCCTATGCGATCTCCAACACCCAGACGAGGAAGAGGAGGCGCATCGCGATCCTCGAGATCCTTGTCGGAAGCTGCGCGCTCATCTGGAATTTTGAGACGGGGGTCTTCTGCGTGCTTGTGCTCATGGCGTCGCGCGTCTTCCGGGCCCTCTTCACGGACCCGCTCTTTTCGAGACACACCCTCATGACCGCACTGAAGGCGCTGCTGTACGGACTCTTGTGCGCGCTCATCGCCTTTTGCACTGTCGGGATCTACTCCGTCGCCTGCGGAGGGTCATTCGGCACGGTGAAGCAGTTTGTCTACCCGCTCTTTTCCTCGACTTATCACGTGAACAACTTAAGGCATGAGCTGCCTTCGGTGACGTATCTCTACTTCTTTGAGATCCTCGTCTTCCTCCTCACGATCTTTATCTGCCTGAGGAGACAGGCGAAGCACCTTGCGGAGGACTCCGCGGCGGAGACAGCCGCTTTCGCGACAGGGCTGTCCGGGCTTCTTTCGCTGATCTACTTCATGAACAGGGCGGTTTACGGGAATATGTCCATTTCCCATATACAGTTCGTCCTGCTGCTCGGCTTCTGGAGCTCAAAAGCGCTGATCCGGGGCAGTGAGACGATTAAGGAGCAGATCTCTTCGCCCTCTTCGCTTTTCAACAGAATGCTGGTGGGAATTCTCTTCGGGTGCTCCGTGCTGCTCGCGGTGGAAGGCGCCTCTTACATCCAGATCGCAGCGGATTTCCGCGTGAAGTCCTCATGGAACACAAAATCCCTCGAGCAGGCGGCGGCGGATCTCATGGCAGCGGTGCCCGAGAATACCTACGGGTTCGGCACCTACGTCCCGGAGCTCTACGCGATGCTTGGATGGGACACGGACTGCTACATGACGGACTGGTCGGATATCAATGGGAGGAACAGGAAGTATGCCCTTGACGGGGCTTTCAGCCGGGAGGCCTTTGTCACTTCCGAAGAGATCGAGGCGCCGGGATACCGCGTCTCGGCGGAGATCCCGGTGGGAGAGTACACGTTCCGCTATTTTCAGAAAGAATAAATAATATTCAGAATTCAATTTTATATTGTTTTTCATTGACAAAATGGCCGTCCCGCGCTTATAATCATGAATGCGCGATTTGCGGGGATGCTTGAAAAGAAGCATCGCGATGACGGGGTGTGGCTCAGCTTGGCTAGAGCGCCTGCTTTGGGAGCAGGAGGCCGCAGGTTCGAATCCTGTCACCCCGA
>CADCPJ010000343.1 GCA_902803245.1 uncultured Lachnospiraceae bacterium
AAATATTGTCACGTTATCTCAAGGAGGCCGAAATGAGCAGAGTGGGAACCGGATACGATGTTCACAGACTTGTGGAGGGAAGAAAACTGATTCTTGGGGGAGTGGAGATACCCTATGAGAAGGGACTGCTCGGCCACTCCGATGCGGATGTGCTCGCCCACGCGATTATGGATGCGCTCCTTGGGAGCGCGGCTCTCGGCGACATCGGGCTTCACTTTCCGGACAGCGACCCGGCCTATGAAGGGGCAAATTCCATGGATCTCCTGAGAAAAGTCGGGGGAATTCTCGTAAACCGGGGATACTGTATCTGCAATGTGGACTCCACTGTCATTTGCCAGGCGCCGAAGCTCCGCCCCTACATCGAGGAGATGAGGGCGAACATCGCGGCGCAGCTGAAAGTCCCCAGGGACCGCATCAGCGTGAAGGCGACGACGGAGGAAAGGCTCGGCTTCACGGGGTCCGGAGAGGGCATCGCCGCCCAGGCGGTCTGCTGCATCGACACATTGAAGAGGTGAAAAGCTTAAGGCCTGAGCTTAAGGGAGACACCGGGTGCGCATTTTATGTGCCGGCCCGGTTTTTTTCTTAAGATGGCGGGAAAAAGTGCACCTTGCGCACTTTCCGCCGATTGATTACAATGGCATAAGGCTTTCATTCGGCATTTGAATCAGTTCGCCTTTTGTCAAGATATGAGGGGCGGGAAGGAGTAAGTTTTGCGATGAAGATATTTAACAGCCTGACCATGACGAAGCAGGAGTTTACACCGATCGAGCCGGGCAAGGTCAGCATGTACGTCTGCGGCCCGACGGTCTATAACCTCATACATATCGGCAATGCCCGCCCCATGATCGTCTTCGACACGTTCCGCCGCTATCTTGAACACAAGGGGTACGAAGTCAATTATGTCTCCAATTTCACGGACGTGGACGACAAGATCATCAAGGCCGCGATCGAAGAAGGGGTGACGGCGGAGGAGATCGCGAACCGCTATATCGCCGAGTGCCGGAAGGACATGGAGGCCATGAACATCATGCCGGCCACGACACATCCCCAGGCGACTCTCGAGATCGACGGCATGATCGAGATGATCGGCAAGCTGATTGACGAGGGGCACGCCTATGAGAAGAACGGCACCGTCTATTTCTCGACCAGGAGCTTCAAGGACTACGGCGAGCTGTCCCACAAGAACCTGGATGACCTGCGCAGCGGGTTCCGCGACCTCAAGGTGAGCGGGGAGGACGAGAAGGAGGATCCGCTCGACTTTGTGCTGTGGAAGCCGAAGAAGGAGGGCGAGCCCTCCTGGCCGTCGCCCTGGAGCGACGGGCGCCCCGGCTGGCACATCGAGTGCTCGGTCATGGCCAAGCGCTATCTGGGAGACACGATCGACATCCACGCCGGCGGCGAGGACCTGATCTTCCCCCACCACGAAAATGAAATTGCCCAGTCCACATGCGCCAACGGCGTCCCGTTTGCGCACTACTGGATGCATAATGCATTTTTAAATATCGACAACAAGAAGATGTCGAAGTCTCTCGGGAACTTCTTCACTGTCCGGGATATCTCGAAGGAGTACGACCTGCAGGTGCTGCGCCTCTTCATGCTGAGCGCCCACTACCGCAGTCCGCTCAATTTCAGCGCGCCCCTCATGGAATCCGCCAAAGCCTCCCTGGAGAGAATCTGCAACGCAGCCATGCGGCTCCATGATCTCTGCCTTGGCGGAGCCGACGGAGAAATGACCGAAGAAGAGCGGAAGACCGCCCTTGAGGCGAAGGCCTTCATCTTAAGATTCGATGAGCGCATGGATGACGACAACAACACGGCGGATGCCGTCTCTGTCGTATTTGACCTGGTCCGCTATGCGAATTCCTTCGTGCCGGATACGGCGACGAAGGCCCTTGCAAAGGCTGTCCTTGACGTCCTCACTGAACTTACGGACGTGCTCGGGCTGATTGTGGTGAGAGAGAAGGAGGACCTTGACGCGGAGATCGAAGCACTCATCGAGGAGCGCCAGGCAGCGCGCAAGGCGAAGGACTTTGCCGCGGCGGACCGCATCCGCGACGAGCTGAAGGCAAGAGGCATCGAGCTTCTGGATACGCGAGAGGGAGTCAAGTGGAAGAGAGTTTAAGACAAGAGGAGAGGCGGCAGTTTCTGCCCTGCCTCACATCTGAGGAAGCGGGGAACTATTCCCCGCTTGTGCTCGCTTTTGCGGGAGATGCGGTTTACGAGCTGGCGGTGCGCACGATGCTGGTCCAAAAGAACAGGGCGAGGCCGCATGAGCTGAACAAGGTCAAGGCGAAGCTCGTAAACGCCGGGGCCCAGTCCGCCATGATGGAGACTTTAAGGGAATTCCTGACCGATGAGGAGATGGCGGTCTACCGCCGGGGCAGAAACGCAAAGACGGATTCCGTGGCCAAACACGCCTCCGTCGGGGACTACAGGCGGGCGACCGGCTTTGAGTGCCTCATGGGCTATCTCTTCCTTAGCGGCCGGAAGGAGCGGCTAATCGAGCTGATCGACATCGGCCTTGAATCGATCGGCATGTGAAGTGATCTGCCCGTCGGCCGGAAGCTGACAGAATGAGATGAGAGGAGAAATGACGACAGATGGACCGGATAGAAGGAAGAAATGCCGTGCTGGAGGCCTATCGCTCCGGCCGGTGCGTGGATAAGCTGTTTGTGCAGGAGCACTCCGGAGACGGCCCGATCCGCACGATATTAAGGGAGGCGAAGAAGGCCGGAACGATCGTGAATTTCGTGAAGAAGGAGAGGCTCGACGAGATGACTAAGACCGGGCATCACCAGGGCGTCATCGCACAGGTGGCCGCCTACGGGTACGTTCCGGTCGCAGAGATCCTGGAAAAGGCACGGGAGAAGGGAGAACCTCCGTTTCTCATCCTTCTCGACGGCATCGAGGACCCGCACAATCTCGGCGCCATCATCCGGACGGCCTGTCTTACCGGCGCCCACGGCGTCATCGTTACCAAACACCGCTCGGCCGGACTTACTGCAGCTGTCGTCCGCGCTTCAGCCGGCGCCATAAACTATGTCCCGGTGGCCAAAGTGACAAACCTGAAGCAGACGATGGAGCAGCTGAAAAAAGAGGGAATCTGGTTTGTCTGTGCCGACATGGGCGGCGGGAGCATGTACGAGCTGAACCTCACGGGTCCCATCGGCCTGGTCATCGGAAATGAAGGCGAAGGGGTGAGCCGCCTCGTCAGGGAGGCCTGCGATCTCACGGCGTCCATCCCGATGCGGGGGGAAATTGACTCCCTGAACGCCTCGGTGGCTGCGGGAGTCCTTATGTATGAGATCGTCCGCCAGAGAGGGGCGCATCAGGCCTTTTAAGCCGGGAATAGAGCATGGAATACTGTGCCGGAGGTGAATTGTTTGGAAAAATATGAGGGATTATCGGACGAGGAACTCATCCGGCTCGCCAAGGGCGGCGATGCGGAGGCCATGGACTGTCTCCTTGCGAAATACAAGGGCCTCGTGCTGAAGCTGTGCAGGGCCCGCTTCCTTGCGGGAGGCGAAAAGGACGATCTGATCCAGGAGGGGATGATCGGGCTCTATAAGGCGGTCCGGGACTTTGTGCCGGGCGGCGACGCGAAGTTCATGACATTTGCCGCGCTGTGCATCGACCGGCAGATCCTCCGCGCCATAGAGGCTTCTCAGAGGGACAAGAACAAGGTCCTCAACAACTCGATCTCTCTAAGCGGCAAGGAGTGGGAACTGGCGGAGCAAAGCGCACTCATGAACCAGGCCGTGATGAGTCCGGAGTCCATCGTGCTGGAGCAAAGCGCGGCCTATGAGCGCCTAAAGACGCTGAAGGAGAAGCTGAGCCCTCTGGAAAGGGAGGTTCTTGACCTCTATCTCGCCGGCCATGGGTACCGGGAGATCGCGGCGATTTTGAAGAAGAGTCCGAAGTCCATCGACAACGCGTTCCAGAGAATCCGCAAGAAGTCGCGCAGCCGGGACGCCTGAAGCATGCCCTTTTTTTGATAATACAGCCGTCCGCGGCGGGAAGACATGCCGGGTTCCGCGGAAAACACACATAGGGTTGCCGCTCCCGAAAACTTCGTAAGAAATTACAAATATCGTAAGATCTTGTCGTAGACGCCGCCTCTTAACATGCGCTAAGCTGTATATGTAAAGAGGAGAGAAAACCCGGGGAAACTCCTCCGCAAAAAACCAGTGAGAGAACACGTTTTTAAGGAGGAAGTCATGCTGAAGCGAAAAGTGTTGCAGTGTACGAAGGAAGGTCAGCCGATCCGGCTCTACGGCAGCATCCGGGAGGCCGAGAGAAAATATCACATCACTCACATCTCGAGTGTCTGCAAGGGAAAGCGCCGCACGGACGGAGGATATTCCTGGAGATATGCCGATGACGTCTGAGGAAGAAGCCTGAAGGCAGGGCTGTATAAGAGACAAACGGACGGGCGAACCTGGATTTTCAGGCCGCCCGTTCTTTTTACTGTTTGGTTTGCCAACTTTGCTTGGCTTGCTTGCTTGCTTTG
>CADCPJ010000344.1 GCA_902803245.1 uncultured Lachnospiraceae bacterium
AGTACAAAGCTCATATCATCAAGGCCGATTACGAGTTCTGCGACAGTTGTGTCACCGGAAGCTGCAGTGACCGTGACGTCGCTGTCCGTCACGTCCGTGGTGATCACGGCCATCTCCGTGCCATCCATCAGATATGCAATCTCACTCCACGGTGCATCCGCCGGTCCGCGAAGCTGTATCTGTAAGCTGCTGTCCTCAGCCGTCAAGGTGCACTCGACCGGTACGCCCGTTTCCGTCACGTAGATCTCAAGGCCGATTTCCGGAAGGGCTTTGTAGGTCTCTACGAATTCATCCACGCTCGCCGGCATACCCTGCAGGCCCTGTGAGGAGTACAGTGAGAGCACCATATTCATATACTCTCTGTAAGTCTGGCCATTCGGAAGAGTGACGTCCATCATCCTGTTAATGAGATCTGCGACAAGCTCTCCCGTGATTACCGTCGAGACACCCTGGCAGGCAACCGGCTCCCCTCCGAGGAGGCATTCCTTCTCTGGCAGCGCCGCAAATTGCATCTGTCCCATTACATCCGCATAAATCGCAGCGACTTCCTCAGAGAGATTCGCCATAGCCTCAGGATTGCCGCCCAAGTAGGCACTGTGGATGAGGGACAGGACCTGGTTCATGGCTTTCAGTGTATCCGCGCCGACCGCCTGCGCGAGCAGAGTATCGGTCGGGTCTTCTGTGTAGTCATAGCTCATAGTGGGAAGGCCCTGGAGCCCCAGATCGACATGGTGCTCGTCCATATATGCCTCTACCGACATGGACGAGCCGTTCACTGACACATCGCCGCTCGCATAAGCAGCGCCGCTTTCCGTATCCGCGATGGAGAGCAGGCCGATATCAAGGTCCACACCGGCGACGGAGCCTTCCACACTGATCTCCGAAGTCATCTGGCCTTTCGGTATCATGGATTCAAATGACTGACGGATCTCCTCCGCATCGGCAGTTATCTCCTCGGCGACCGCCTGGTCGGAGACTGTATCGTCGGCCATCACGGGAACGAATGCGGACTGAACAACGAGTGCGGATGCCATCAGTATGGCACTGATCTTTCCAAAGCGCTTTCCTGTTTTTTTCATCATCGTTTACACTCCTTTGATTGTTGAGACGGCCTGTTCCACGGAGCAAACCCCGGAAGTCCCGTCGCTGATCAGATACAAACGGTCACAGAATCTCATTTCCTCCACATCGTGTGTGGCCATCACCACAATGCCCCCGTCTTCCAGATAAGAGGAGAGATAATCGGAGATGATTTCTTTCTGATAGAGGTCCAGAGCAGAAGTCGGCTCGTCCATAATGAGAACCGGTCTTGGTTCAGTGAGGGCACAGGCAATCGACAGCCTTCGTTTCATGCCGCCGGACAGTTCCTTCACCTTCTTGCTGAAGAACTCGCCAATCTGAAGCTTCCTTAAGACCGCCTCCTCCATCTTCACGCGCCTTCCGCCAAGCAGCCGGAGGTTCTCTTCCGCTGTCAGCTCCTCTATGAGAGGATTGGTCTGCGGAACATAGGCGACGACGGAACTGATGTCCCTTAAGCTCTTAAGGAGATCCCTGTCAAGATAGCGAAGCTCTCCCTTTTCCGGTCTCGCGGCACCCGCAAGAACCGAGAGCAGTGTGCTCTTGCCGCTCCCGTTTCTCCCGGCAATGCCGACGCACTCTCCTCTTGCAGCCTCTATGCTGCAGTTCTTCAGGATGCAGTGTTTTCCGTAGCTTCGTTCGATTCCGTATGCGCAAAAAGCCGCTTCCATTCTTTCACTCCGTGTCCGTTTCGTGGTTTCATTATAAAGTGTTTTCAGGTGTTTGACAATTCCCCATTCACAGCGGTTCGTCTCCCCATTGTTGAAATGCGGCTTTCCGGGTTGTATAATATAGAGAAAACGAAATGTTCTGCTTTTGCACACCGAAGGCGTCCCCTTGCGGAGACATTTTCGCTTATGGCTGCAAACAGATAGCAGATCTGACAAATGACATCCAATATGAAGAGGTAACTGCTGTGGAAACAACGAATACCGCCGCTTCCGGAAAGAAGCGCCTGATCACACGAAGCGATTTTGACGGTCTTGTCTGTGCCATGCTCTTAAAAGAGCTCGATATTATCGATGAAATCAAGTTCGTACATCCCAAAGACGTTCAGGACGGAAAGATCGATATCACCGAAAATGACATCACGACGAACCTCCCCTTCGATAATCGCGTGGGACTCGCCTTCGACCATCATGAGAGCGAGCTTCTCCGCATCAACATGGAAAAAGCCAACGGGCGGTTCATCATCGACGGAGATGCGAAGTCGGCCGCCCGCGTGGTATATGACTACTACGGGGGACCGAAAGTCTTCACCCGCGTCTCCGAGGAGATTATGTGGGCCGTCGACAAGGGTGACAGCGCGGACTTCACCAAGGAGGAGATCTTAAATCCCACCGACTGGGTTCTCCTCAACTTCCTCATGGACGCGCGCACAGGGCTGGGCCGGTTCCATAACTTCCGCGTCTCCAATTACCAGCTCATGATGGAGCTGATCGACTACTGCGTCGACCACAAGATCGCGGACGTCCTGGCGCTCCCCGATGTCAAGGAGCGCGTCGACCTCTACTTCGAGCAGCAGGAGCTCTTCAAGGAGCAGCTGAGCCGGATTGCCAGGGTGTACGACAGGGTCGTGGTTCTCGATCTGAGAAATGAAGAGACGATCTACGCCGGCAACCGCTTCATGATCTATGCGATGTATCCGGAGACGGAGATCTCCGTCCACGTCGCATGGGGATTCCGCAAGCAGAACACGGCAGTCATGATCGGAAAGTCCATTATCAACAAGAATTCCAAGGTCAACATCGGCGATCTCTGCCTGTCCTACGGCGGAGGAGGCCACGCCAATGCGGGTACCTGCCAGCTGGACAACGATGTGGTTGACAGCGAGCTTCCGGTAATCATCGAGAAGCTGAACGGCTGAACACATAAAAACCGGGAGAAGGCGCGGCGCCGTCTCCCGGTTTTGCATTTACTTCTTCAATGAATCATGGCCCCTGGCCCGTCTCACAAGACTCTTTAGCGGCAGCTCCGAAAGCACCGCGGCCAGAAACACGCATGCGCAGCCGAAGAGTTCTCTCCCGGTCATCACCTCGCCGAGAATCACCCAGCCAAAAAGGGCCGAGAAGACGGATTCGAGGCACATGAGGAGAGAGGCAACCGTCGGATCCGTATATTTCTGTGCCACAATCTGCAGCGTGTAGCCGACGGCGCCGGAGAATACACCGGCATAGACGATTGCCGGAAGGGCGCCCTTTAAGCCGGAGACAGAAACTTCCTCAAAGAGCAGGGTTCCTATGAGATTCACCAGCATGCAGAAGAAAAACTGGAAGTTCGCAAGCTTCACGACGTTGGTCACGCGCCGGGAAAAATAGCCCACTAAGATGATCTGGCCCGAGAAGAGCAGGGCGCAGAGCACCATCAGGGCATCCCCCGCTCCGACTCCAAAGCCGCCTTTTACGCTGATGAGGTAGAGTCCGGCTATCCCCAGAAACACGCACAGCCAGATCCTCTTCTCCGGCCGTCTGCCGAGGAAGAGCGAGATCACCGGGACAAAGACCACGTAGAGAGCCGTGATGAATCCGGCCTTGCCCGCCGTCGTGTACCGGATCCCGGCCTGCTGTGAAATGCTGGCAAAGGCGAGGAAGCCCCCGCATATACTTCCTCCGATGAGATAAGTGCGAAGAGGCGTCTCCCTGACCTCTCTCCTCCGGTTTCTGCAATCTGCAAAGAACGTCACCGGAATCAGCACGACTGTGGAGAGCGCATAGCGCGATAGCACATAGGTCCAGGGCCCCACATAATCCATTCCCACGCTCTGGGCCACAAAGGCCGCGCCCCAGATGACCGCCGCAAGAAGGAGCAGCAGACTGCAGATCACCCTCATTCTTGTTTCACTCATTGCTTCCCGCTTTCTCTTTCATCATTCACAGCTGTTCCGGCAAAATAGTTCTGTACCGGCTTAAAAACCGGCAGCTATTTCAGCACCATACAGGAATATCACAGAACATGGCCGGAAGCAATCCCGATCTGAAAAAAGATTTTCCGTGAGGGCGCATTGCAGGGCAGCGCCGGTATCGGTTCCTATCAGCCTATGATACGCGATAAGAGATTTTACAGACAATTTTTCATGATGTGCACCGTGCTCATCCTGCAGAATGTGATCACGCTCAGCGTGAATCTCGCGGACAACATTATGCTCGGCGCATACTCTGAGGCGGCCCTCTCCGGAGTAACCGCCGTCAATCAGATACAGTTCATCTACCAGCAGCTCCTCCTTTCCTTCGGCGAGGGTATTGTCATACTTGGGGGTCAGTATTTCGGAAAAAAGCAGATGGAGCCGTTAAAGGACATCGCCGCGTCGGCCATGCACCTCGCGCTCGGGCTCGCATCCGTTCTCTTCTTCATCATGCTGCTCTTCCCTTCACGGGTCCTCCTCCTCTTCACAGACGATGCCGCCATTATAGCAGAGGGGGTTACATATGTGCGCATCATCCGCTTCACCTACCTGTTTTTCGCCGTCACGCAGATCCTTCTCGCGACGCTCCGAAGCGTGGGTGTCGTCCGGATCTCACTCGCCCTCTCGGTCCTTGCCCTCCTCATCAACTGCAGCATCAATTACACCCTGATCTACGGACACTTCGGCGCCCCGAGGCTTGGTGTTAAAGGAGCTGCAATCGGGACGCTCGTATCCCGGATCGCTGAACTCATCGTGCTCATTGTATTCATAGCGAAGAAGCAGCCGTCTGCCGCGGGAACTGTCTCCCAGGCCCGGGAAGGGGCCCGGGCGGAGGAAACCACCGGAAATCTGCCGATCGCACTCTCCCCGCGGGACTATCTGCGGAGGAATCCCGCACTTTTTAAGGATTACTTCCGCGTCACGTGGCCGATGTCCGTGGTGCAGGGGCTCTGGGGTTTCAATATGGCTTTCCAGAACGCGATCCTCGGGCATATGACGGCGAGGGCCATCGCCGCCAACAGCGCCTCCTCCACCATGTATTCCATCGTTAAGGCCATTCCCGTCGGGGCCTGCGGCACGGCGGCCTTTTTCACGGCCAGAGCAGTGGGCGAGGGCGACGAGAACAAAATCAGGTCCTACGCAAAGACCATGCAGGTTCTCTTTGTGGTGAACGGGCTCATCGCGGGAACTCTGCTCTTTTTCCTCAGGGGCCCCATCCTCTCCCTCTATCTCCTCGAGCCGGAAACGATGGATCTGACTTGGAAATTCACGCTGACCTACTGCGTCATAGCGGTCACGATGTCCTATCAGATGCCCTGCAACAACGGCATCATCCGCGGAGGAGGGGACACAAAGTTCACGATGAAGCTCGATCTCATCAGCATCTGGTGCATCGTGCTGCCCGTCTCCTTCATCGCAGCATTTGTCCTTAAAGCATCCCCGGTGGCCGTGGTCTGGTGCTTAAGCGCCGACCAGATCTTCAAGTGCGTCCCTGCATTTATAAAAGTCAATTACGGACACTGGGCAAAGAAGCTGACAAGATAGCGGCTTTTGGGAAGAATTGCATTTTCTCATTCTCTGTCACATGATATGATTCATGTGTCAGAGAAGTCATTTTTTGTAAATGCAGGCATTTGAATTTTCACGAAAGGAGCAAAGAACCCATGAGACAGCTCACGCTCGGAAAAACAGGTATTGTCACTCCCAAGAACGCCTTCGGCGCCCTGCCGATTCAGAGAGTCTTAAAGGAAGACGCCGTCCGGATTCTCCGGAAAGCCTATGAGGGAGGCATGACTTACTTCGACACGGCCCGCGCCTACTCCGACAGCGAGGAGAAGCTCGGAGAGGCCTTCCGGGGAATGCGGGACAGGATCTTCATCGCGACCAAGACCCATGCGAAAACACCGGAAGCCTTCCGGGAGGATCTGAAGACTTCGCTCGAAAAACTGAAAACCGATTACATCGACGTCTACCAGTTCCATATGGCGGAGCAGGCCTACCGGCCCGGCGACGGGACGGGAATGTACGAGTGCATGCTCAAGGCGAAGGAGGAGGGAATGATCCGCCACATCGGAATCACGGCCCACAAAATCCAGGTGGCTGTCGACGCCGTCTCCTCCGGTCTCTATGAGACGCTCCAGTTCCCCTTCAGCTATCTCTCCTCCCAAAAGGAAATCGAGCTTGTACAGCTCGCAAAGGAAAAGGAAGTGGGTTATATCGCGATGAAGGGCCTTGCAGGAGGTCTCATCACCCGCTCCGATGCCGCGATGGCTTTTATGCAGGAATATGACAACGTCCTCCCGATCTGGGGCATTCAAAGAGACACAGAGCTTGATGAGTGGCTCTCCTATATGGATCGCACTCCGGTGATGACAGAGGATATTGCGGAATTTATCAGGAAGGAAAAAGAGGAGCTCTCCGGTGATTTCTGCCGGGGCTGCGGCTACTGCATGCCCTGTCCCATGGGCATTGAAATCAGCAACTGTGCCCGCATGTCCCTCATGCTGCGCCGCGCCCCCTCCGCCTCGTGGCTCACTAAGGAGTGGCAGGAAAAAATGGAGCAGATACGCACCTGCATCAACTGCCGGGCCTGCGTGAAGAAGTGCCCCTACGAACTTTCCACTCCCGAACTTCTCAAAAAGAATTACGAAGATTATCAGAAGGTACTAAAAGGTGAAATTTCCGTACAATAAATTGATTCTTTGCGAAACTTCGAGAAAGATTGTTGCAATTAAGTGAAGAAGGATGTAAGATTCTTATGCTGGTTAACCTTAGTACTTGCCGAAGGCAATTGCTTGGATTAACTGCATATAGGGAAAACGAAATGTTCTGCGTAAGAAAGACAATTTCGTTAACGACTATAAATGCAGCATTGAGTAATCTTAAATGTTATCATGAATCAGGAGGGTATCGAATATGACAAAACCGGAACTTGTTAAGGCAGTGGCCGAAGCGGCTGAGCTTGCCAATAAAGATGCAGAGAAAGCCGTATCCGCTCTCATCTCGGTTATTACGAACGAACTGGTCGATGGCGGCAAGGTTCAGCTGATCGGTTTTGGTACATTTGAAGTTGCTGAGAGAGCCGCCCGCGAAGGCCGCAATCCTCAGACCGGCGAGACCGTCAGTATCGCCGCTTCCAAAGCTCCGAAGTTCAAGGCCGGCAAGGCTCTGAAAGACGCTGTGAATGCTCCGAAGAAAAAGAGCAAATAATGATTCCTCTCGTTTGACAAAAAAACCGGGGCCAGGTGCCCCGGTTTTTTTAGTGGAACTCTTCAGTCGCGGCTGCGCTTCTGGATCATCTGCAGGCCGACCGCCGCAAGCAGGATGATGCCCTTGACCGTGTCATTTAACAGCGCGTTCATGCCAAGCGCCGTAATGATCTTGTCGATCAGGGTGAAAGACATCGTTCCGAATATGATGCCGAGAATCTTTCCTCTTCCTCCCGACATGCTGATTCCGCCGATGACGACCGCCGCGATGGAATAGAGCTCATAGTTCTTTCCGGAGGTCGCCGGGTCGAAGGACGTGTCCTTCGCGATCTTAAGGAATGTGGCAAGACCCACAGTGAGACCGCAGATCACGAAGACGGAGATCTTTGTCCACACGACATTGACGCCGGCCAGCATCGCGCCCTTCGGGTTGCTGCCGAGGGCATAAATCCTCTTGCCGAATTTCGTGGAGTTCGTCATGTAGATCATGAAAACCGCGAGGAGGAGCCAGACGATGGCGAGGAGGGAGATCGTCAGGAAATTGCCGTTTCCGAAGTTGAAGAGCGCCCGGTATTTGGACAGCGTCGCGTCGATACTGTAGCGGGTCTGCCCCATCTCATTCATCATGTACTGGGAGATTGAGCGGTAAATCAGCATCGTCGCCAGTGTCACGATGAAGGACGGCATCTTCATCTTTCCTACCATGAAGCCATTCAGGAAGCCGAATGCGGCGCCGAGGGCGAGGCAGACGATGAGCAGGAGAAAAATGCTGTTTGTGTGATTGAACGCCACAATCGCAATCCCGCCCGCGAGGACGAAGGAAGAGCCGACGGACAGGTCGATGTCTCCCGTCAGCACGATGAGTCCCATGCCGAGCGCGATCGTTCCGAGAATCGCGCTGTGCAGCAGGATGTTGGTGATCGTCGTCCAGGAGGTCGCTTTTCCGTTGATCACGAGAAACGCTGCAAATATGATCAGAAAGACCACAATAAAATTGTACAGACTCCAGAATTTCTTAATCTTTTCAGCCATATTCCTTCTCCCCTCAAAGTGCCCCGGTGGAATACATCATCACCGTGTTTTCTTCTATGTCATCGTGCTGAAGCTCCGCGGCAATGCTGCCGTGATAGAAGACAATGCAGCGGTCCGCTATTTTTTTCAGCTCGGGTATCTCGAGTGTATTGACAATGATTGTCTTGCCGCTCTCGGCAAGCTTCAGGATCAGGCGGTAAATCTCCTCCTTGGCGCCGACGTCAATTCCCTGCGTCGGATTGTCCATGAGCAGAATCTGCGCATCCGTGTCCAGCCATCTCGCAAGAAT
>CADCPJ010000345.1 GCA_902803245.1 uncultured Lachnospiraceae bacterium
ATATTGTGGGACACGTCCACGATGAAATGATTCTGGAAGTGCCGGAAGGCATGGCAACCGTGGAGCAGGTAAGCAGCATCATGAATGTAAATCCGGAATGGGCGGACGGCTTGTGCCTTTCCAGCAGCGGTTACTGGGGCCGGTACTACTTCAAGGATTAAGAAATCAGGCATGGAGGAGAGAGATTTCAAGATATGAGGAGGGAGCAAAACGAATGGAAGAATTGGATCAGAAAGAGAATCTGGACGATTACCAGGTAGAAAACCCGGAAGCAAATCTGGATGAGTGCCAGGAGGAAGGGCTGAAGGAAGAACCCGTCATGATCAGGGATAGGGTCGGCGAGATGACCGACCTGAACGCCTGTCCCATCTGCGCATCGCACACGGACTGCTTCGCAAACATCGAGGGACATTGCACGG
The DNA here is from genome assembly GCA_902803245.1 of uncultured Lachnospiraceae bacterium. GTDB lineage: Bacteria > Bacillota > Clostridia > Lachnospirales > Lachnospiraceae > Chordicoccus. The sequence continues at coordinate 420 of CADCPJ010000345.1, forward strand.
CTCTCCGTAAAACAGACGAGGCCACAGAATGCCCGTTCTATAAGAATGCGGAGGAGAACATCGCGGAGGCGAAACGCTGCTACCAGCGGCTGAAGGACAAAGGACGGTCGGATCTTATCAGCATGTACATCAAGCCTCTTTCGGCAATGGGTATGCTCGATGACGAGATCGAAGCGGCTGCCGAGTACGGCGAGGAATTTGAGAACTTCCGGGAGAGCAACTACCAGGAGCAGCTTGAGAAAATGCTGGAAGACAATGGCTTTGATGATGACCTTCTGGATGACTCAGACGATGTGGACGATGAGATCGATGAGATCGATGACGAAACCGATATCGGTGAGGAATCTGATGAAGCACCTGATGAGGGAGAGGAGGACATGGATGCATGGGAACCGGGATGGGATGATGCACGGTACGATGGCGGGGCATGAACCCGACAAGGGCATGGACTCACCATGGCTTGACCTGGCAGCAGCCATCGTAAAAGCGGCTGCGGATGATTATGTGGGAGTTCTCCGGAAACTGTGGAGGAAGAGCACGGGTCCAGAGGATATTCGAAAGAAGCGCATCCTCATCGTGGAAAAGGCGGAACTTGAGAATTTCTTCCATTCCGCCTGGTACGAAATACTCACGGACATCGATCCGGACAGGTTGATCTACCAGTGCAGGATCACCGCCAGGGAGAAAGAGAAAGCCGCCATCGAGCGTGCGAACAGGAAAAAGATAAAGGAACTGCTGAGAGAGGCAGAGTGAACTGAAGAATCAGAAAATGCAGATGTGCAGAAATGCAGAATGAGGAGGAAGACAACATGAAACAGGGCAGATCGTTACCCGAAGTGCTGACAGAGCTTAAGCGGCAGAATGAGGCCAAGCACGATTATATCGCTCCGGCGCAGGCGCTGAGCCTGTCCGAAGACGGCGAGAACATCGTCCTCGATCACATGGGCGAAGGAGGCTCCGCGCAGCTTGGAGCCACCGACCTGTTCCACAGGCAGCTTGGATCGGCGTTGAACATCCCGGCGAAGTATTACGACATGATGCGCACCCAGAAGCCGCAGCTGCTCTCCCAGAACGTGAACAGCTGGCTTGCGGACAGGGATCAGAACTACATGATCCGCAGCATGGACTACGGCAGCGGACAGGTGGCCAGAGCGTTTCTTTCCGACCGCTACCGCCGCATCGATAACCTTGAGGTCGCAACGGCGGTGCTTCCGCTCTTCGCCGGGAAGGAAGAGATGGAAGTAGTCAGCATAAATGTGAGCCCCGGGAAATTGTTCATCAAGATCGTAAACCACAAGCTGGAGATGGCTGTGGTGCCGGGCGATTACGTGCAGGCCGGCGTAGTCATTTCCAACTCGGAGGTAGGACTCGGCGCTGTATCCGTCCAGCCTCTTGTGTACCGCCTGGTTTGTTCCAACGGCTTATGCGTGAATGACTTCGGCGAAAGGAAGGCGCATGTCGGCAGACAGGCGAAGATGCTGGAGGACAGCTTCAACCTGTACACGGATGAGACGCTCGAGGCAGAGGATAAGGCATTTCTCTTAAAGCTCCGCGACACCACGCTGGCGGCCATCGAAGAGGCGCGCTTTGCCCAGATCGTCGGAAGGCTCCAGGAGACCACGCAGGCTAAGATCACCGGGCGTGTGCAGGACGTGATCGAACTGACCGGAAAGGCGTTCGATATCAGCCAGCCGGAGCAGGACAGCATTCTGAACTACCTCATTCAGGGCGGAGACCTTTCCCTCTATGGACTTACCAACGCAATCACCCGTGCCTCGCAGGATGTGGACTCCTATGACAGGGCATCGGCGCTGGAGTCCATTGGCTGGAACGTGGCGACCATGCCGGCGACGCAGTGGAAGGAGCTGAACGCATGAGCAGATCGGACAATAGCGCCGGTTACCATTATCGGCGGGCATACCGAGATCCGACCGCAGACACAGCCATCGCCAATATCATGCGGGAGGAACGGCAGCGGAACCGGCTGAAAGATAAGCCTGGGAAGCGTCCTGGGAAAGGATATGAAGCAGGACATGGAACAGGACATGGCAGGAAGCGGGGAGGTGTCCGCGATGCCTGGATATGATTACCCTCAGGGCTACCGGGAAGACGAAGAGATGTATGTCTATGACCAGTCTTGCGATAACTGCCGCTTTTACTGCGACTGGGACGATGAGGAGAACAACGGTTGCAGGAATTACGGTCGGCCGGACTACGAGAAGTATCCCCGGTCACACTGGTGCTGTGACTGGAAAGGACGGAGGAGAGGAGGCCGTCGATGAGGGAATATGTTGTCGAGAATGAATTTGTCAAGGCCGTCCGCGCCGCAGGAGGAGTCGCCTATAAACTGACGAGCCAGACGGCGAACGGTCTGCCGGACAGACTGGTTCTTTTCTTCCCGGCCAAGACCGTGTTTGTGGAACTGAAGGCACCCGGAAAAATGCTGCGTCCTTTGCAGCGGAAGAGACGGTATCAGCTGATGAAGC
>CADCPJ010000346.1 GCA_902803245.1 uncultured Lachnospiraceae bacterium
AAGGCTTCAGCCATGAGGGAGATCGCGGGAATGAGCCGGAAGCTTGATATGTCCACATGGAATGACAAGGCTGCAGCCATGAGGGAGATCGCAGGAATGAGCCGGAAGCTTGATATGTCCACATGGAATGACAAGGCTTCAGCCATGGGGGAGATCGCGGGAATAAGACGGAAGTTAGATATGTCCGCATACAATGACGGGGCTGGAACCATGAGGGGAGCTGCGGGAAGAAGAGGTGGAGAGACATGTCAGGACGAATCATGATCCAGGGGACGATGTCCGGAGTCGGCAAGAGCCTGCTCGCGGCGGCCCTGTGCAGGATCTTCCATGAGGACGGCATCCGGGTGGCGCCATTTAAGAGCCAGAACATGGCGCTCAATTCCTTTGTCACGAGAGACGGTCTGGAAATGGGACGCGCCCAAGCCGTCCAGGCCCGCGCCGCGGGAATTGAGCCGGACGTGAGGATGAATCCGATTCTCCTCAAGCCTTCTTCCGACACGGGGAGCCAGGTAATCCTTATGGGAAAGGCGATCGGGCAGTACCCGGCCAGGGATTACTTCCGCATGAAGCGCTCACTGATCCCGGATATCATGGGTGCCTACCGCTCCCTTGCGGGGGAGTATGATCTCATCGTCATCGAGGGCGCCGGCAGTCCCGCGGAGATCAATCTGAAAAAGGACGACATCGTCAATATGGGACTTGCGGGGATGCTCGATGCACCTGTCATCCTCGCGGGAGACATCGACCGGGGAGGGGTGTTCGCCCAGCTGTACGGCACGATGGCCCTCCTTGAGGAGAGCGAAAAAAAGCGGGTGATCGGGACAGTCATCAACAAGTTCCGCGGGGATGTCTCACTCCTTCGGACGGGACTTGATGAGCTCATGCGGCTGACCGGGGTGCCGGTTTTAGGAGTCGTCCCATATCTTCCCGTGGATCTCGACGAGGAGGACTCTCTGTCGGACAGATGGAATAGCCCAAGGGGCAGCGGGCCCATTGACGCCGCCGTGATCCGCCTTCCCCGTATTTCCAATTACACGGACTTCGAGCCGCTTAAGCTGCATCCCGCCATTTCTGTCCGGTATGTGTCCCGGACATGGGAGCTCGGCCGGCCGGATCTTGTGATCCTCCCCGGAACAAAGAACACCATGGGGGACCTCATATGGCTGAAAGAGAGCGGGCTTGCCGCAAAGATCCTGGATCTAAGCGGAGCGGGCGTGCCCGTCCTCGGGATCTGCGGCGGGTATCAGATGCTCGGCACGAAGCTCAGCGATCCTCTCTTTGCCGAGCACGGAGGGGAAATGGAGGGCCTCGGGCTTCTGCCCGTCCGGACATCATTTTCAAATGAAAAGACTCTGAAGCAGACGGAAGGAACCGCGCTCGCCCCGGCATTTCGGGGTGCGCGTGTGACGGGCTACGAGATTCACATGGGCCTTAGCACCCGGAGCGGTGGAGAGCCGTTTTTCCTTCTTGGGGATGGAACGAGGGACGGAGCGGGCCTTGGAAATGTGTACGGCACCTATCTTCATGGGCTCTTCGACAGCGGGGAGCTGACCGACCGCCTCGCGCAAATGCTTCTTGAGCAAAAGGGCATGAGCGCGGGGAACAGCGAGAACGTGAGAAACGGCGAGAGCGCGGGGAACGGAGAGAATGCGAGAAACGGCGAGAATGCGGGGAACAGCGAGAACGTGAGAAATGGCGAGAGCGCGGGGAACGGAGAGAACGTGAGAAATGGCGAAGGTGCGGCCCGGAAGTACCGGAACTACCGGGAGTACGAGGAGCGGCAGCTTGATATCCTGGCGGAGGCAGTGCGCCGCTCGCTTGACCTGGAGGCTGTTCTGTCCGCAGCCATGCGCTGAAAAAACGTGACATTGGGGACTGTCCCCATTGTCACGTTTTGGGCGGGATATCAGTGTCACCTTTTGAGGAGAAGTGTGCAATATGAAGCAAATGCCGGTCTTAAGACCTTCCGAGATTGAGATGAGGAGTATGGAGATCATCCGGGAGGAGCTGTCGAAAATGGGCGTCCGCGCCGAGGGAGAGTGGGGCGCGGTTCTTTGCCGCGTGATTCACACAACGGCCGATTTCGATTACACCAAAAACCTGTGCTGCTCGCCGGATGCGGTCCGATCCGGCATCCGGGCGATCCGAAGCGGAGTCCCCGTTATCACGGACACGAGTATGGCCGCCTCGGGCATCAGCTCAAGGAAGCTGAAGGAATTCGGCGGCAGGGTCTTGTGCCATATGGCGGATGCCGACGTGGCGGAAATGGCGCAAAGGGAGGGAACAACCCGGGCCGTCTGCGCGATGCGGAAGGCGGGGAAAATGAATCCTGATGCGGTCTACGCCATAGGAAATGCGCCGACAGCGCTCTTTGAGCTGGCCGAACTTATGAAAAGCGGCAGAATCCGGCCGTCCCTCGTCATCGCTGTCCCGGTCGGGTTCGTAAATGTCGAAGAGGCGAAGGAGACCCTCCTTTGTGAGTGCCGAAAGAGGGACGTTCCCGTGATTGCCGCCATGGGCAGAAAAGGAGGAAGCACCGTCGCGGCGGCCATCGTGAACGCCCTGATCTACGAGGCGGCGGGACTTGGGGATCCCGCGAAGCGGGATGTCCGCCCGGTGAGGGAGACGGGGCTCATCCACATCTACACCGGCGACGGAAAGGGAAAGACGACGGCGGCCATAGGACTCGCCGTCCGGGCCGCCGGCTGCGGATACCGGGTGCTCATAGAGCAGTTCATGAAGGACGAGATGACGAGCGAGCGCAAAGCCCTCTCCCTCATTCCCGGCATCACGCTGCTTCCGATTTCGACGGGACTGAAGTTCAGCTTCCGGATGACGGAATCCGAAAAGGAGGCCGCGAGGGCGGAATACCGCGCAAGGATGGAGGAGATCCGCGGCCTCGCCGCAGGGGATGAGTGGGACGTGCTCATTCTCGACGAGGCGCTCTATGCGATCCGCGCGGGACTTCTCGATGAGGAAGAGATCGTGAGCTTCCTGAAGGAGAAGCCCGACAATCTCGAGGTCGTCCTCACGGGGAGGGACCCGGGTGAGGCCCTCCTTGAGATGGCCGACTACGTGTCGGTGATCCGAAAGCGGAAGCATCCGTTTTCGGACGGCAGAGGAGCCCGCCTGGGTATCGAAAAGTAAACAATCCTTCATGGGCTTAAAAACAATGTGCCGCAGGTGAACCGAAAACCCGAAGCAGGGCAAAAAGAGCGGCAGACCCGTGACGGGCCTGCCGCTTGTTTCCCTTTCTATTCCTGTTTGAGATGGCCGGAACGATGATCACCGGATTTGACCGGAACGATGACCGGCAGATTTGACCGGAACGATGATCACCGGATTTGACCGGAACGATGACCGCCGGATTTACGCATCTCTTATGCTGCCTGGTCAGTTTCCTGTGTGCCGAATTCCACGGTGATCGTCTTCTCGACGTAGGAGCCGTTTTCGCCCATCGGGCCGTTCTGTCCCACGGTGTAGACCTGGACGGTGATCTCGGCCGTGTCGCCCTTGGAGTAGTTGGAGACCTTGTTGACGAGATCCATCGAAGAAGTGATCGGTGTTCCGTCGACCGCCGTGATGATGTCGCCCGCGCGGATGCCTGCCTTATCGGCAGCCTCTCCGCTTATGACTTCCTGGACATAAGCGCCGGACGGGATGCCGTTGCTGTCGGCGTACTCCCTGCTGATGGTGACGACGCTGACGCCGAGGTAAGCGTTGCCGTTTCCGGCTTCGATGCTGCTCTCTTCATTGGAAGCACCGGACGGAGCCTCTTCCTTGAATGTCCCGTTGGCGATGTCTGTGAGGATCGGCTCTGCCGTGTCGATCGGGATTGCGAAGCCGATGTTCTCCACGGAGCTGCCACCGTTCATCGCGCAGTTGATGCCGATCAGTTCGCCCCTCATGTTGAGCATGGCGCCGCCGGAGTTGCCGAGGTTGATGGCTGCATCCGTCTGGATCAGGTCTTCCATCATGTTGTACTCGTAGGTGCTCATGTCATAGGCGCGGATGGAGCGGTTAAATGCGCTGATGATGCCGCTGGAAGCCGTCTGGCCGTAGCCGAGGGCGTTGCCGATGACGACGACCTGCTCACCGAGCTCGGCTTCGTCCGAGCTGCCGATCGGAATGACCGCGATCTTATTTAAGGTATCATCGGAGAGGTCCTTCTTTAAAACCTTCACGAGCGCGACATCGTGGACGCTGTCTCCGCCCATGACCTCTGCGGGCGCTACGGTCTCATCGATGAAGCTTATGGAGAGCTCCGTGGCTCCTTCCACCACGTGGTCGTTGGATGCGATCAGGATCTCGTCGTCCGTCTCACCCACGATGATGCCGGTGCCGGCGCTGACGCGCTTCATTTCCTCAGGCTCGCCGTTGTTCTGTCCGAAGCCGCCTCCGCCATAGCCGCCGTATCCGTATCCGAAGAAATCACCGAAGAAGCGGTTTATGAAGTCGTCGCCTCCGCCTAAGTTGTAATACTGCTGGACTTCTTCGATCGTCGTATTGGTGATGGACACCATTGCCGGCATCGCGTTGGCGACGATTTCCTGGGTGGTCAGGTCCGTATCGGACGCTTCCTTCGTGGCGCCGAGAGTTGTCCTTACCGCCGGCATCGCATCGCCCATCTCCGTGCTGGCCACGACCCCCGCTCCGAGAAGGGAGAACGTTCCCGTGAGTGCAGCGCAAAGTCCGAAAGCTTTCCATTTGTTCATTTTCATCATGATGATACCTCCATATACTTTAGTGTTTCAGCTGTCTTTTAACTGCCAGCTGCTTTGAATGACTGTGTTCATTGACTGTTCCTTTGAACAGATTCTATTTTTGTAAAAATGTATGGCGGTTTTGTGAATCCACGTTGAAGAAAAATTGAAAAGTTCGCTCACAAATTGTGACCTCACTTGCGGGCGCTCTTCTTGTCAATGACATGACGGATGTGATATAGTTTAGCGAAAAACAAGGCAGTATGCAGCTGCGCTGCCCGAATGAGACGCGAATAAAGATAAATGACGATAAATGAAGATATCGGAAGAGACAATACCGGACGAGACAATGCCGAAATAGACAATACCGGAAGAGACAATACCGGAGGACTAAGGAAGGGACATATGCGCAGAAAGGTTCTATTGATCTACAATCCGAGAGCGGGGCGGGGGCAGTTTCTCAGTGCCCTTCCGC
>CADCPJ010000347.1 GCA_902803245.1 uncultured Lachnospiraceae bacterium
ATGCAGGAGGCGGGACTTGAACCCGCACTATGTTGCCATAACAGGCACCTGAAGCCTGCGCGTCTGCCAATTCCGCCACTCCTGCGAGAAACTGACTTGCCGTCAACAAAAGATATATTACTCTCTTTGATGATGCAAGTCAATGATTTTTTTGAATAGTGAGCTTATTTTTACAGAACCTTTATTGCAGGATCTTTATTACAGGACCTTTATTACAGGACCTCTATTACAGGACCTCTATTACAGGACCTCTATTACAGAATCTCAATCCTTCCGTCCTTCTTTGCCTCTTTCCGTATCGCCTCCAGAGAAGCCTTGGCTTCCTCTATGGTCTTCCCGGCGGAAGCTTCCACATCGGCTAGAGTTTCTTCAGCCTCTTTGACAACCTCGGCTGCCTCCTCCACGACCTCGTCGGCGCTTTCAGGCGCATCCTTGCAAGCTTCTTCCTGGCTGTCTGAGCCTGACCGAAAGGAATCCGCCGTTTCTTCAGCAGTATTCAAAGCGGCCTCGGCAGCTGTCGCGGCAGCGTCTTTGGCAAGATCGATCTCCTCGCTCACGGTCTCCGCAACAGATTCGGCTTCCCTTTCGAGGCAGGATTCCTCAGCTTCGGACTCGCAGCACTCACCCTCAGCAGCTTCCGCTTCGCTCTCTGCGCACTCACAGCACTCGTCCTTTGCAGCTTCCGCTCCGGCCTCTGCGCTCTCGCAGCACGCGCCCTCAGCAGCTTCCGCTCCGGCCTCTGCGCTCCCGCAGCACGCAGCTGCTTCCGCTGTGCCCTCTGCGCACTCGCAGAACTTAGCAGTGTCTGCTCCGGCCTCCGCGCACTCATCAGATACAGCTTCAGCGCTCTCCCCGGACTTGGAAGGCGGAACCTCCGTGAAGTCCTCTATCGTCTCGTAATAAGCGTCCCGGACATCATCGCTGAAATCCTTCCCGGCTTCCCCGCCGGCTTCCGCCTCTTCCTTGACTTCTGCGTCAGGGACGGCGGCAATGACGGCCTCTTCATTTTCAAAAGCATCCGCCGGAGCGGCCGCGGCATCCGCAGTTCCTTCCAGAGCGGGTTTCTCCTCTTCCTTTATGGCCTCGAGGACCGGTGTCGGAGCTCCGCATCTCGGGCAGAAAGCGACGTCGATGTTGATCAGGGCCTCGCACTTCGGGCAGACTTTCATGCCCTTTACTGCGGCCAGATCATGCTTCAGCTGGAGGATCCTCTGCCTGTGCACGAGGATCTCCTCGACAAATGCCTTCTCCTCGTCGCTCAATTCGAGAAGGCCCGCCTCGGCTCTGATCGTCACGGACTCGCCGATCTTCTGATATGCCTTCTCAATCTCCTTCACTTCTCCGGAGATTCTGGAGTTGATCCGGGACGACTCCACGATGGAACTGGTCTTGCTCGCCGCACCCTGCGTCACTTTGCCGATCTTTCTTCCGATGCTGCTCAAAAAATCATTTGCCATGGCCTTCTCCTTCCTATGTGCTGATTTCAAATATAACACTATTTTATACCGAAACAGTCCGACAGGCAAATCATCTTCTTAAAGCTTTCAATTTTCTTTAAGCCGCTATAAAGCTTTAAGAATTCCTTCAGCCGCCATGTCCGCGCAGCAGAATGCGCGGCCCGCCCGTCTTCTCCACATATTCCTTCGTGATGATCACCTCTCCGATGCTGTCGTCCTTCGGGATCTCGTACATAATATCCAGCATGAACGCCTCGATGATGGACCTTAAGGCCCTCGCCCCCGTGTCCTTCCGGATGGCCTCCGACGCGATCGACCTAAGTGCCTCCTCCTCGAAGGTCAGCTTCACTTCATCCATCGCCAGAAGTGCCTCATACTGCCTGAGAATCGCGTTCTGCGGTTCGCTTAAGATCCGCATCAGCATCTCCTCCGTGAGCGCAGTCAGCGGGCACACGATCGGCAGCCTTCCGAGAAACTCGGGAATCATGCCGAACTTCCGCAGGTCCTCCGTGGTCACCTGGAGAATCAGATCCTTGTCTTCGTCGAAGCGGTCCTTGAGGTCAGCCCTGAAACCGATGGAGCTGTGCCTCGTGAGCCTCTCCCTGATGATATCCTCAAGGCCGGGAAACGCGCCTCCGACGATAAAGAGGATGTTCTTTGTGTTCACCCTGCGCATCGGCACCATCGCATTTTTGCTCGACGCGCCGACCGGGACTTCCACTTCCGCGCCCTCGAGGAGCCGGAGGAGTCCCTGCTGCACGGATTCGCCGCTCACATCCCTGTGATTGGTCTCCTTCTTCTTAGCGAGCTTGTCGATTTCATCTATGAAAATGATGCCCCGCTCGGCCTTCTTCACGTTGTTTCCCGCGTTGGCCAGAAGCTTTGAGACGACTGACTCGATGTCGTCGCCGATGTACCCGGCCTCAGTCAGGGAAGTCGCGTCGGTGAGTGCGAGAGGCACATCGAGGAGGCGCGCCAATGTCTGGACGAGATAAGTCTTCCCGCTTCCGGTCGGCCCGATCATGAGGATATTGGACTTGTCGATCTCCACCATCTTCGGGCGGTTCGGATCCGGAATCTTCTGCTTCTTTAACTCTTTTTCCTCTTTTTCGATCCGCTCAGCCCCGATGATGCGCTTGTAGTGGTTGTATACAGCCACCGAGAGGACCTTTTTCGCGTGATCCTGGCCCACCACATAGCGGTCCAGCCCCTCTTTTATTTTGTGCGGGGTCGGAACGTCCGCCATCTCGTATGAAACCTCCGGCGTCTCCGGAACCTTGGCGGGCGCAGTCTGCGCATTTCCCAGAATATCACCGAGATTTAAAAATGAAAAATGCGGCATGTTCTTCGCGAACTCCTGCAGCTCCGGCCGGCTCCGCACTTCATTTACGCTCTTCTCTATGCATTCGTCGCAGATATGGAGGTTGTCCGTCACCGTGATCAGCCTGCCGCACTCCTTCTCCGTGCGGCCGCAGACCGAGCACCGGCGCTCCTCCGGATGTTTTTCGTCACTCACGATTCACTTATCCCTTCCGGTAATTTCCACCTGGAATCCCGGCTCTCTCCTCTTTGTCCCCGGTTTTTGTATCCTCTTCATTTTTTCCGGACTCTTGAGTTCCGCCGCCGGTCCCGGTCACTTTCTCTTCTTCTGCCGGCCCGCCGCTCACTTTCTCTTCTTCTGCCGGCTCACTGCTCACTTTCTCTTCTTCTGCCGGCTCACTGCTCGCTTTCTCTTCTTCGGGCTCGCCGTCTGCTTTCTCTTCCTCTTTCGGCTCGCCGCTCATTCCCAGGCTTTCCGTATTGTCGCTCTCGCCTTCGGCCATACTCTTTCTGTCAGCGAGCGTGACCGTGACCGTCAGTTCGTCAAATGAACCGGCATCCTCCACGAACCTGCTCAGGCCTATCTCCACGGCATCTCCCGCCATGTAGTGCGTGAGAGCCTCGATCAGGTCTTCTTTCGTGAAGAGATCCTTCCCGTCAAACCATGTCAGGATGTCTCCTTCGACAATCCCCCCGCGGTCGGCCGGTCCCTCTTCGTTGACGTCCATCACGTAGACCCCGGAGGGATATCCGCTCATGGTATAAGCTTCCGGCATCGTCATGCAGGTGATCCCGAGGTAAGCGCCCGACCCTTTCTGTCCGGAAGTGCCGGCGCCTGTTACCTTTTCCGCTCCAGCCCTTTCATCAAAGCGCTGTGCGCCGCCCTCATCAGCCGGGCTGCTCCCGCTTTCATCAGTGCGCAAATCTCCGTCCGTCCCGGTGCTCCCGGATTCTCCTTCCGGTTTTTCCGTCTCAGCTCCGTCCGGTTTTACTTGCCCGTCCGGTTTTTCCGCCTCAGCTCCGTCCGGTTTTACTTCCGCGTCCGGTTTTTCCGTCTCAGCTCCGTCCGCCTCTGCCTCTTGGTCCGGTTTCCCTGCGCCTTCTTCAGAGTCCTGTTTGCCGGACTTCGGCGCTCCGAGGACGATTTCTTTCCCGGGTTCGTGGCTGCCCGGCCGGGATGAAAAATCTTTCCTTAAATCGCTCACG
>CADCPJ010000348.1 GCA_902803245.1 uncultured Lachnospiraceae bacterium
CGACGTCATCCGTACTCTGAATGACCTCGGCGGAAAGAACGGCATCGGCATCATCGATATCGTCGAGAACCGCGTCGTCGGCATGAAATCCCGCGGCGTCTACGAGACACCGGGCGGAACGATCCTTATGGAAGCCCATGCGCAGCTCGAGGAGCTTGTCCTCGACCGCGCCACCCTCGAAGAAAAGAAAATCCTGGGCGAGAAGCTCGCACAGGTCGTCTATGAAGGGAAATGGTTCACACCTCTTTGCGACGCGATCAAAGCATTCGTGGACGTGACGCAGGAATACGTCACGGGAGAAGTGAAGTTCCGCCTCTACAAGGGCAATATCATCAAGGCCGGGACGAGCTCCCCCTACAGCCTGTACAACGAATCCCTCGCCTCCTTCACGACGGGCGATCTCTACGACCACCACGACGCCAGTGGGTTCATCACGCTGTTTGGACTGCCGCTGAAGGTGCGTGCGATGAAGATGGCAGAAGCCGCCGGAAAATGATTGAAGCAGTGCAAAGGGGACGGTTCTCAGCGAACCGTCCCCTTTGCATAATCAAGGCGCTCATCTCGTCGCCAGAAATTCGTACTCCCTCACCCCGGCCTCATCACCGGGATACCGCGCCACATACGCCGCGGCCTTCTGCTTCGCAGTCGTCCAGTCCGCCCGCTGTTCGTAGAGCACGATCTCATTGAAGAGCAGTCCCTGCTCCGCGCTCTCATCGCCGACGGCCAGCCCGGCCTCGACATTCCGCAGCGCATTCTCATAATTGCCTTCCGAGATATCGCAGAGCGCCAGTCCGTTAAAGGCCCCGGCCGCCGTGTGCTTGTTCTCCGTGTGCTCCCGGTAGAGAGCCCTGGCATCGGCGATATCATTCGTCGCCAGATAAACCTTTCCGAGCAGGAACACCACTCGCCCGTCGTCAGGGTTCTTCCGCATGGCCTTGATCAGCATCTCTCTGGCATCCGTATAATTCTGCAAGTAGTAATTGACGAGTCCCTGCTCGTAGTAATCCTCAGTGCTCTTGGTCGCCTCCGAGAGGGCCATCTCCAGGTACTCGGACCCGTCGCCGCTCCGCTCCGCATCTTCGTAAACCTGATAAATATTGATAAAGAGATCATAGCCCGGATTGAGCTGCACGGCCTGGTCGAAGTCGGCCTTGGCTTCCTTCGTGTTGCCCAGGCGCAGATTCAGCTTGCCCCGCAGAAACAGTGTCTCTGCATCCGGGTTCTTCAGGATGAGCTCGCTGAAGATCTCCATCGCCTTCTCCGGCCTGCCCTGCAGCTCGCGGCTGTGGGCCAGATAGAGGCTGGTATCTCTCTGGAAATCCGCCCCCTGCTTATCCACATAGAGAAGGCTCTTCTCAAAGGAAATGGACGAATCCGCATAGTTCGCCTCGTACATCTGGGCGAGTCCCATCCCGCGGTAAGCCTCCGGAAGAAAGTAGCCGCTGTCGATAGAGGTCTGAAAGGACGCTATGGCGTCTTCATAATTGCCGGCCTCCAGGGCCTCGCAGCCCCTGACATATGCAGTTTTGGCATCCATTCGCGCACAGCCGCCAAGGAGAAGGACTCCCAGCGCGGCAGCCGCAAGATATCTCTTCGCTCTCAAATGCGTGCCTCACTCATCATGCGCATCATTTTCCTAATTGACTCAAAACAGCGGTGTCTTATAGACTCCCGCCGCGATCAGCTCCGCAAGCTTTCCGCGCACCGCATCCCGGTCTTCCCTGTAGGTCACTCCGAACCAGCTGTCCTGAGTGCGGAGAACCTTGACGGAGGCCCCGCCCTCTGCGACAAGGCCGTCGATGATCGTAGGAAGCAGATATTCCCGCGTCATAAGGTCCTGTCCGGGTTCTCTCAAAAATGCAGAAAACCCGCTTTCAAGCTTCTCCAGGAACGAAGGATAGAGTCCCCACATATTCATGGAGACAAGCTTCCCGGGATCCAGCGGCATTAAGGTCTCTCCCTCCTGCACGGCCGCACCGTCCGCAGTCTTCACGATATTCTTCGTCTCCCGGATCCCCACGAGACTGCCGTCCCCGCTAAGGCTCACCAGGCCCCTCGTCACGCCTCCGTTCTCCGAGAGCGTATTTCCAAGGACAAAGCCGGCCATATAGATGTTCTGGATTCCCCCCGCGCCGGTATCCTCACCGGAAATGAGCGCTTCGTGGAGAATGCGGTATCCGTTCTTGCCGTAGTAGTCGTCCGCGTTGATCACGCAGAAGGGCTCGCTGATCACGTCCCGGGCGGAGAGTATGGCCTGCCCGGTGCCCCAGGGCTTCGTCCTTCCCTCCGGGACGGAAAAGCCCTCCGGGAGATTGGCGAGCTCCTGATACGCATACGCGGTCTCCACGGTGCGGGAGATCTTGTCCCCGATCAGCTCCCGGAAATCCTTGTCCAGGTCCCTGCGGATGATAAAGACGACTTTGTCAAATCCTGCCTCCAGCGCGTCGAAGATGGAGTAATCCATCATGATCTCCCCGCTCGGTCCCAGGGGATCCATCTGCTTGATTCCGCCGCCGTAGCGGCTGCCGATTCCTGCCGCCATCACAACGAGCGCGGTCTTCTTTCCCATAATGCCTCCCTTTGCCCCTCACACGGGCTCATCGGAAGAAGCCAGTTTCCTTGCCCTGTCCTCTGCCGTCAGTGCGTCAATGATTTCATCGAGATCGCCGTCCAGAATGCCCTCCAGGCGATGTGTCGTCAGATGAATCCTGTGATCGGTCACTCTCGTCTGGGGAAAATTATAGGTGCGGATCTTCTCGGAGCGGTCCCCCGTGC
>CADCPJ010000349.1 GCA_902803245.1 uncultured Lachnospiraceae bacterium
ATACGCGGCCTTCCCGGTTTTTGCGGAAGGGGCGGACGGGATGGGATGTGACGGAGAGGGACTCCCTCGGGAGTCATCGTCCGGAGAGGACGATCTCTGGAGAATACTGGAATACGGGGAGAGCGGGGAAGAGGAGAGAGCGGGAGATGGGAACCATTTCTCCGAAACCGAAACCTGGGATTTCCCCGGAGGAGAGAACTGTGGGGACAGGCTTATTGATCCGGCGGCTGTGGAGGCGGTCCCCGATGAGACCGGCGGCGGCCGGATGGGTGACGGGACGAGAGAGCAGGAAGCGGATGCAGAGAGTCCTCCAAGGGAGATGCGCGCAGCTGTGTGGATGGAGGGGGAGATGGACCCCGACGGCCGGTTCTATTACCGGGGCGACAACTGCGGCGTCCTCGTGCAGCTTGAGGGCTGCCTGGATGCGGGGCGGATCGCCGTCTGCTTTGACGGCGAGGACCGCGCCCCGGAAGGGACGCACTGGACGGATCCTGACGGGAAGCAGGTCTTTGGCTTCTCGGCGGAGCAGGTCTCTTCCTTCTTCGCGGGAGACGGGGAGCACAGGATCGGGATCTATCGAGTGGAAAATGGCGCTTCCCGGGAGCTTCTGCCCCTCACGGAGCATCCATCGGACGATGAGCCCGTGCCGTTCTATTCGGAAGGAGCCGTTGTCCGGGAAGGGGAGGCGTGCTTCATCATGGACCGCGTGCCTCCCGTCTGCGCCGTGACCATCCGCTCTCCGGGGGCGGCCAGGAAGAAGCTCTCAAAGAGAGGGTCGCGCTATTACTTCAACAGCGCCTTTCATGCGCATTTTGCCTTCTCCGACGACAACCTGGACCCGGCGAGGATCGAGGTCCGCCGGGGAAGCATAAGGGAAGGGCAGTACGACTGCGAGAAGTCGGAAATCCTGGCCTTTCCGGATGTGCTGCCCATTGCGGGAGGCGAAGCTTCGGACAGCGGGGAGAAGGACGGGCTCTACCGGTACCTCGCATCCGGGTGTGACAAGGCCGGAAATCCCGTGAAGTCCGCCGGGGGCGACCTCGGTCCGGACGGAAGGACGCGGCACATCGCGGTGGCGCGGTCCCTTCCGGAGGGGAGAATCAGCGTATTGTCGGATGGCAGGGAGGTTGAATCTCAGAAAGCGGGAGGAAAGAGCGGAAATTCCGCCGTGATCCTTGCCGGAAAGAAGGCAGGCATCCTCGTGGAGACGGATGTCTTCCGCACGCATACGCCTGTGAAGATCCGGTGCGTGCTCCGCCAGGCGGGTGCGCCCCGAAGGAAGGTCTTCCGGACAAAGAAGTCTTCCTACGGGGCATCCCTCCTTGCGGAGCTTGAAGGCAGACAGCTCTTCCATATTGAAAAGTGCGTGATGACGGACCTCGCCGGAAATAAGAGAACGGTGAAGATCTCCCGCGACTTTCTCCTCGACCCCGAGCCGCCGTCTCTCCTTCTTGGGACAGATGAGCCGGCCGGGTACGACGGCGGGAGGCCGCTCTACAGCAAGGATGTGAGAATCGGAATCGACGCGGACGAAGGAGGCGAGGGCCGGGGAGGCACCGGGCTTAAGGAAGTGACGTGTGTGCTCACGGCGGGCGGACGCACCGAGCGGCGCATTCTCTTTCAGGGTGACTCCTCCCGGACGGTCTTTCACTGGTCCGGAGAGACCGTCGTCAGCGCCTCGGGGTACGAGGCGGACCGGATATGCGCGGAAGTCACCGCAGCGGATTTCGCGGGAAATACTTCATCTTCCGCATACGAGTTCGCGATCGACGGGACGCCCCCGCTTGTGAGGCTGTCCTTCGGGAAGGGCGGGGCGAGAAATTCCATCTACTTCTCAGACCGGAGGGAGGCGCGGCTCGAAGTGAGGGACCACCACTTCGATCCCGGACAGGTATCCGTGGAGTGCGCGCAGCCCGCCGCCGGTGTGATGCCTGCGGATGGGACACAGGCCGCCGCGGCCGGTGCGATGCCTGCGGATGGGACAGAGCCGGTCATGACCGGAGAGTGGAGGAGAGAAGGAGAGGGGGAGTCCGGATCCGTGTGGGTCAGGGACCTTGTCTTTGAGAGGGACGGGAGATACCGCGTATCCGTTCGGGCGGCGGATCTTCTGGGAAACCGGGCGGAAGGAGAGCTTGCGGGCGAGGCCGCGGAGGACTTTGTCATCGACAGGACGCCGCCTGCCATCGTTCCCAAGGGAGAGGAAGGAAGAGAGAAGAAAAAGTATTTTGTGGGGCCGAGGACGATCTCTTTTTATGTGGAGGACGAGAACTTTGAGGATGAGGGAGGCCTTCTCATTATCCGGGACGGGGAGGCGGATCCGATCGTGCCTTGCAAGGGCGGCGCCCTCCATGAGACCCTCAGCGATGACGGCACATATGAGGTGAGAGGGTTCGCGGAGGATCTGGCCGGGAACAGGACCGAGGAGCTTCTTGCGGAGAAGTTTGTGATTGACCGGACGCCGCCGCTTCTTGAGGTCCTCGGCGTAAAGGATGGATCCGCGAACAGGGAGGACGCGGTGATCCGTCTCCGGATTGCCGACCGGAATCTGTCGAAGAAGTGCCTGAGGGTATCTCTTTCGAAGGACGGAGGAAAGGAGAAATCTTTGCCCGGAGAGCTGCAGAGGGAGGAGGACGGCTGCCTGATGGAGCTTCCCCCGATCAGCGAAGACGGACTGTACACCCTCTTTGCAAAAGGAAAGGACCGGGCGGGAAATGAAGTGTCCCGGGAAGTGACATTTTCGGTAAACAAGCTTGGAACGGTGTTCGAGAGCGGCCAGGGAAATGCCGGGGAGATGTGGTTCCGGGGTCCGGTCCGGCCGCATTACAGCCTCCATGATGTCGACGAAGTGACGATCTTAAGCTGCTGCGTGAACGGCGCGGAGGTCCCCTATTCTTTTCGGGACGGAAAGCTCACTTTAAAAGACGAGCTGAAGGAGGACGGCGAGTACACCGTCACCATTCGGACGAAGGACGCGGCAGGCCACGAAAATGTCATGGAGCCGGAGACAATCCGGATCGACACCACGCCGCCTCTTCTTGCGGTATCGGGGCTTTCGGGGGGAAAGAAGTACTATTTCGAGCCGGTCGATCTTCTCATCACTTCGGATGACCCGGAGGCGGCTCTCGAGAAGCTGACCCTTGACGGAAAGGAAGTCTCCCGCAGCGGGGAAAGTCTCTTCGGAAGAGGAATGGAGGTGCACATAGCGACATACGGGGAGCATGAGGTCAGGATCCTCCTTGCGGATCCCGCAGGCAACAGAAGTGAGGAGCTGGTCAGAACATTTGTCATCACCGACGACCCCGTGCTCCGCCTCACGGCCAATCCCGTGGTCCCGTTGATTCTTGCAGCTGCTGCGGCAGGCGTCATTTTCCTCCTCATCATCCGGAAAAAGCGGAAGAATCCGGGATCTGAAAATGTTCTTGACTCCGACGCCGGTGGGGATATATAATATCCGAGCGTGTTCATCTTACACGCACATATTTTTGTGTGCCGAAGGTCAGGATGAACGCGGAATTTGAAAAGAACAGCCGGATCGCCGCCCCGGATAAGGGGACGGACAATAAAAAGGAGGAAATTTCAAGGAATGCCTACATTTAACCAGTTAGTCAGAAAAGGAAGACAGACTTCTGTGAAGAAATCCAAGGCTCCTGCGCTTCAGAGCAGCTTCAACTCCCTGAAGAACCGCCAGGTCAAGGCCAGCTCTCCGCAGAAGCGCGGCGTCTGCACAGCTGTTAAGACAGCTACACCGAAGAAGCCGAATTCCGCTCTTCGTAAGATCGCCAGAGTACGTCTTTCCAACGGTGTCGAGGTGACATCCTATATCCCGGGCGAGGGCCACAACCTTCAGGAGCACAGCGTCGTGATGATCCGCGGCGGCCGTGTCAAGGACCTTCCGGGTACCAGATATCACATCATCCGC
>CADCPJ010000350.1 GCA_902803245.1 uncultured Lachnospiraceae bacterium
AAAAACGTGACAATGGGGACTGTCCCCATTGTCACGTTTTTTCTCAGATCTCTAATATGTCCTTAAGGAGGCAGATCCGGTCGATGATCCAGTCGGCGCCTGCCTCACGCAGTTCTTCCCGGGAAGCATTGCCGTATGTCACGCCGCAGGTCACAGCTCCCGCGCGGCTTCCCATCAGGATGTCGTACGGCATATCGCCGACCACGAGCGTCTCCTCGGGACATACGTGAAGGTCCGTGACCGTCCGGATCACCGCGTCGGGATGCGGCTTCAGCTTCAAGTCGGCATTGCCTCCCAGGATATACGGGAAAAAGCGGTACAGATCCTGTTTCTTCAGCAGCTCTGTCAGCATCCTGTCCTGCCTCGATGAGGCGATGGAGAGCTTTATCCCCGAGGAGGCGATTCCGGCGAGCATCTCCATGACGCCCGGAAAAAGGGGCGGCACAGACGTCTCCATCAGCTTCTCGAAGATTGCGCGGTAGCTGTCCACGCACTTCCGTATCATCTCATCCGAAAAGTCCGGATAGGTCTCCCGGAAAGCCCGCTCCGCCGTGAGCCCTATGGTCGATGCGCAGGTCTCTTCGTCAAGAACGGGGAGGCCGAGACGGCGCATCGTCTCCTGCTTTGCCGCGACAATCGGCCCCCGCGTGTCCGCAAGAGTCCCGTCGTAATCAAAAATCACCAGTCTGCAGCGCATCGAATCCTCTCCTTCCCGCCGGACACTCCCCTTCCCGAACCTGTTCCGGTCCGTCACATCAAAGGAGCGATGAACTTCATCAGCTTGCCCATCACCTTGTAGTAGATCTTCTCGTTCTTAATCGTCTCGTCAGTGACAGGCGAGCATTTCTCCAAAGTCGCCTCGAAGTCGCGCTCGATGTCCGCGATGCAGGAGGCCTTATAGAGATATGCCGCGCACTCGTAGTGGTGATAGAGGCTTCGGTAGTCCAGATTGATCGTGCCCACGACGGCCTTCACGTCGTCGCTCACGAAGACCTTCGCGTGCACAAAGCCGGGAGTGTACTCATAGACCTTCACGCCCGCATTGATCAGGCGCTGGTAGTGGGACTTTGCCAGGGCGAAGGCCATCTTCTTGTCCGGGATTCCGGGAAGGATCAGCTTCACGTCCACCCCTCTTTGTGCGGCGAACTTGATGGCGTTCTCCAGCTCATCGTCCAGAATCAGGTACGGGGTCATCACATGGACATATGTGGTCGCACGGTTGAAAATGTCCATGTATACGGCCTCACCGACCTTGTCGTCGTCGAGCGGGCAGTCGCCGTAAGGGATCACGAACCCGTCCGACTCCACTTCCGTATCCGGTTTAAAGTTCACCCACGGCTCAAAAGCCGCCTCGGTCTCGTCGATATTCCACATCTGGAGGAACATCAGCGTAAAGGACCTGACCGCATCGCCTTCGATGCGGATTCCCGTGTCCTTCCAGTGCCCGAATCTCATGCGGAGATTGATGTACTCGTCCGCCAGGTTCACGCCCCCCGTATAGGCCGTCTTTCCGTCAATCACCAGGATCTTCCTGTGGTCGCGGTAATTGTAGTGGGAGGATACGAGCGGCACGATGGGCGAGAACGCCTTCGCCTTGATTCCGTGCTGTTCAAGCAGTTTGCAGTAGTCGGCAGGGAGCGTGGACACCTCGAGCATTCCGTCGTACATCACGCGCACGTCCACTCCGGCCGCCGCCTTGTCGGCGAGCACTTTCAGGATGCTCCCCCACATATAGCCCTCGTCGATGATGAAGAATTCCATGAAAATGAACTTCTCCGCCTTCTTCAGGTCCTCCATCATGGCGGCGAACATGTCCTCGCCCAGCGGGAAAAAGGATGACTTTGTCCTGTCATAGACCGGGAAGCAATTGTCGCGGTTCAGGTACCTGGTCAGGTCATCGGTGGCAGATGTGTCTCCGGACAGCTTCTCAATCGGTTCCTTCGGCTGCTCGATCGCGTCCTTCGTGCCTTCGATCAGCTCTTCCACCCTCTTCTTAAGTGTGCGGTTTCCGATATTGCTCTGGGTAAACGCGAGGATCGCAGCGCCGACCACCGGCATAATCGCGATAATGAACATCCATGTCAGTTTGGCTGATGAATCCATGCCGCTGCTGAACAGGTAGATCACGGTGCCCAGAGTGAGCAGCAGCATAACAGCCCAGTAGAACGGAAGAAGCTCGCTGAGCCACATATTGAAAATGACGATCAGCGCGATCTGTATGGCAAGCATGATGATAATCACGAAGAAGCGGCTGAATATGAGACTCAGCAGCCCTTTCTTCCTCGGCTTTGCAAGTGTCAGTGTTTCGTTCATACCTTATCTTCCTCCCGTGGAGAGATATGGGAAGCAGCAAAAGAATCTAATTCCGCGCATGGCTTCCGCCGGTAAATCTCCTTATACAATAAAACCGAACTTCCCCATTATTCTAAACACTGCTATGGGAAAAGTAAAGAAAGAAATGGGCCCCTTAAGATGCCGCAAAAAGAGGAGATCCGCACCGGGGCGTAGACACATGGGGGTCTCTTCTGCTATAGTCAACCCGTAGTTTTTATGCCGGTAAACTTTAGTAATTGCCGAAGGCAGCTGCTGAAACTGACTGCATAATACAGGGATAGCGAAATGTTCTCACGTGAGAAAGACAATTTCGTTGACTGCTGCAAGTATACTAGTTAACCTTAGTAATTGCCGAAGGCAATTGCTTAGATTAACTGCATATAGGGAAAACGAAATGTTCTGCTTCAGCAGACA
>CADCPJ010000351.1 GCA_902803245.1 uncultured Lachnospiraceae bacterium
AAAAAGGAATGAACGGTTATGATCAGTCAGATGTTGCTCGATGCAAGACGTTATGAAGAGGAGGCAGGCGGCCGGATCGCGGACAGGGAGCGCCCCGGCTTTCATCTGTGCGCAAGAACGGGCTGGATGAACGATCCCAACGGCTTCTGCTTCTTCGGCGGGCGCTACCACATGTTCTACCAGTACTATCCCTACCGGTCCACCTGGGATTCCATGCACTGGGGGCATGCGGCAAGCAGCGATCTCCTCCACTGGGAATACCTGCCCGCCGCCCTGGCGCCCGACCGCTTCTACGACCAGGACGGCGTGTTCTCAGGGAGCGCCATCGGGCTCGACGACGGCCGCATGCTGCTGATGTACACCGGCGTCCTTCTTGAAGGCGGCAATTCGCGCCCGAAAAATGAACTGCAGACGCAGTGCCTGGCAGTGGGCGACGGCATCAATTTTGAAAAATGGCCCGGGAACCCGGTTCTTGACAGGAATTCCCTCCCGGCCGGGGCAAGCGTCCACGATTTCCGCGACCCGAAGATGTTCCGCCTTCCGGACGGCGGATTCGCCTGCATCGCGGCCAGCCGCTCCGAAGACACCAGCGGCCAGATCCTGCTCTACACAAGCCCCGACGGGTTTTCCTGGAAGTACGAGACCGTACTGGCCAGCTGCAGGAACCGCTTCGGAAAGATGTGGGAGTGCCCGGATTTCTTCCCGCTCGACGGGAAGCAGGTGCTCCTTGTGAGTCCCCAGGATATGCTCCCGCAGGACCTCGAATACCACAGCGGCAACGGAACGCTCTGCCTGATCGGAAGCTATGACGAGGAGCATTTTGATTTCCGCGAAGAGCACAACCAGGCCATCGACTACGGCATCGATTTCTATGCGCCGCAGACCGTGCTGACCCCCGACGGCCGGCGCGTCATGATCGGCTGGATGCAGAACTGGGACGCCTGCGCGATCCGCGAGCCGGAGGCCGCCTGGGCCGGGCAGATGAGCCTGCCGAGGGAGCTGCACATCCGCGACGGGCGGCTGTATCAGGCCCCCATACGCGAATTCAATCTTCTGAGAAAGAATCCCGTCCGCTTCGCGAACGTCGCCGTCGGCAGCGAGCGCATGTATTTAAGCGGCATAGAGGGGCGCATGATCGACATGGAGATCTCCGTCCGTCCGAAAGATCCCTCCTCCTCTTACACCAAGTTCGTCATCCGCTTCGCGGAGGAAGGAGAACAATATACGTCTGTCCGCTTCCGGCCTCACGAATCCACTCTCAAGATCGACCGGAAATTCTCCGGCTCCCGCAGGGCGATCCTGCACCAGCGCCGCTGCCTCGTCGAAGACGCCAGGGAAGAGCTCCGTCTGCGGATCATTCTGGACCGCTTCAGCTGCGAGGTCTTTATCGACGGGGGCAGAAAGGTCATGACCTCAACCCTCTATACGGATCAGTCCGCGAAGAAGATCTCGTTTGAGGCAGACGGGGAAGTGCTCATGGACATCACGAAATACGATATTGTTCCGTGAGCGCCCTTATAGTCTTTTGCAAAAAAAGAAGAGCCGGCAAGCGGCTCTTCTTTCATTATGCTCTCGTAATCTTATTTCGCGTAATCGACCACGCGGCTCTCGCGGATGACATTGACCTTGATCTGACCCGGATACTCGAGTTCCGATTCGATCTGCTTGGAAATGTCTCTCGCGAGAAGGACCATATTGGCGTCACTGACCTGTTCGGGAATGACCATCACTCGAACCTCACGGCCGGCCTGGATCGCGAAGGACTTATCGACTCCCTTGAAATGGTTTGCGATGTCCTCAAGCTGCTTCAGGCGGTTCGTGTAGTTGTCGAGGGTCTCCCTTCTGGCACCGGGACGGGCTGCGGAAATCGCGTCCGCCGCCTGAACGAGACAGGCGATGAGGGACGTGGGTTCTGTATCACCGTGGTGGCTCTCAACCGAATTGATGACGACCGCATTCTCCTTGTACTTGCGGCAGAGGTCAGCGCCGATCTGGATGTGGGAGCCTTCGACTTCATGGTCGATGGACTTGCCGATGTCATGCAGAAGACCTGCGCGCTTCGCCAGACGGACGTCGCAGCCGCACTCGGCTGCCATAAGGCCTGTCAGCTCCGCGACCTCGATCGAGTGCTTCAGCGCATTCTGGCCGTAAGATGTGCGGAACCGCATCCTTCCGAGGAGCTTGATCAGCTCCGGATGCAGGTTGTGCACTCCGACTTCGAAGGCCGCCTGCTCGCCGTCCTCGCGGATCTGGCTCTCGACTTCCTTCCTCGCCTTCTCCACCATTTCCTCGATGCGGGCCGGATGGATACGGCCATCGACGATCAGCTTCTCGAGCGCAATGCGGGCGATCTCCCTTCTCACCGGGTCGAAGCCCGACAGGACGACCGCTTCCGGAGTGTCATCGATGATCAGATCCACACCTGTCATGGTCTCGATGGTGCGGATGTTCCGACCTTCTCTTCCGATGATACGACCCTTCATCTCGTCGCTCGGGAGCTGCACGACCGAAATCGTGGACTCCGCTACGTGGTCAACGGCACAGCGCTGGATCGAACCGACAACGATCTCCTTCGCCTTCTTGTCCGCGTCATTCTTCGCCTGCTCGACAAGCTCGCGATACATCTTCGCGACATCGATCTTGACGTCGTCCTGAACGGACTTGAGAAGGAAATCCTTGGCCTCTTCGGTAGTCATACCGGAGATTCTCTCCAGTTCCTTCACCTGCTTTTCCTCGAGCTCTTCGATCTGCTTCTGCTTCTTCTTGAGCTCCGCTTCCTTTGCTGCGTACTCCGCCTCGCGCTTTTCCATCGCATCCGTCTTTCTGTCCAGTGTGTCTTCCTTGGACTGGATGCGCTTCTCCTGTTTGGAGATTTCCGCTCTTCTGTCTTTGATCTCGCGGTCCACTTCGTTCTTGGCGGCGAGGGACTGCTCTTTCACTTCGAGAAGAGATTCACGTTTTTTGGCTTCAGCTGTCTTGATCGCATCGTCAATGATGCTGCGCGCTTTTTCCTCGGCCGACCCTATTTTCTCAGCATCCTGCTTCGTCTTAGAGGCGATGGCCGCTTTCCACGTGATCGGAAGTGCAATGACGAGAAGGACTACGAGCACCGTCAGTACAATTGCTGTTGGCGTCATAGGAGCACCTCCTTATTTAGTTTTCATTGTACATATGACACGTATACAACTTCTTAACTATATCGGGTTTTGAATTCCCTGTCAAGGGTGACTCTGCCTCAAGGCGGACGATAGAAAAGGCAGGCAAT
>CADCPJ010000352.1 GCA_902803245.1 uncultured Lachnospiraceae bacterium
AAAAGAGGCGGAAGTCCGTTCAGATCCGCCTGCGGTCGATCTTCCGGGACAGCATCATCCCGATTCCCTGCAGGATCTGCACGAGAACGACGAGGATGATGACCGTGACGATCATGATATCAAATTCATACCGGTAGTACCCGTAGCGGATGGCAATATCTCCGAGGCCTCCGCCACCCACGGTCCCGGCCATCGCGGAATAGCCGAGAATCGTCCCGAGGGCGATCGTCACTCCCACAAGAAGGGACGTCCGGGCCTCCGCCACGAGAACCTTCCATATGATGGTCCAGTTGCTGGCGCCCATGCTCTGGGCCGCCTCGATCACGCCCCTGTCGACTTCCTTAAGTGAGGACTCCACCATCCGGGCGATGAACGGCGCCGCGGCGATAGTGAGCGGGACGATCGTCGCCGAGGAGCCGTAGCTCTTCCCCACGATGAAGCGCGTGAGCGGGATGATCATGATGAGCAGGATTAAAAATGGTATGCTCCGGAGGATATTCACCACAATATCGAGGATCCTGTACAGCCAGGGCCTCGGGCGGATTCCGTCCACATTGCTGGTCGCGAGCAGGATGCCGAGCGGAAGTCCGAGCACGTAGCCCATGAGCGTGGACACGACGACCATATAGAGCGTGTCCCGGGTTCCCTCGAGAAGCATCTTAATTGTTGCGCTGTCAAAATGCATTGCCGTAATATCCTCCTTCACTCCTCCGCGGATTCCCGGAGCAGCTCTTCGCTCTTTTTTGTGAGAAGAAGCCTCTTTGCCGCTTTGGTCTGGGGATTGGAAAACACCTCCCCGACCGAGCCGATCTCGGCCAGACGCCCCTTGTCGAGGACAGCCACGCGGTCGCAGATCTCATCGATCACGCTCATGGCGTGGGTGATGACCACGATCGTGATGTCGAACTCCCTGTTGATCTTGCGCAGGAGGCTTAAGACTTCTCTCGTCGTCTGCGGGTCGAGGGCGCTGGTCGCCTCATCGCACAGGAGGATTCTGGGTTCGGACGCCAGAACGCGTGCGATGGCGACTCTTTGCTGCTGGCCGCCGGACAGCTGCACCGGATAGGCCTTCGCCTTATCGAGGAGTCCCACGGCTTCCAGATATCCAAGGGCCCTCTGCCTCGCATCCTTGCGCCGGATCCCCGCGATCTCCATCGGAAAGCAGACGTTGTCAAGGACATTTCTTTGCAGGAGCAAATTAAAATGCTGGAAAATCATGCCGATCTTTCGCCTCTCCATGCGAAGCTGCTGTTCGTTCATGCGCGTTAAGTCCCTGCCGTCGATCCGGATGGAACCTCCGGAAGGCCTCTCAAGCAGATTGAGGCAGCGGACCAGGGTGCTCTTTCCGGCTCCGGACAGCCCGATGACGCCGAATATCTCTCCCTGTTCTATAGAAAATGAGACATCATGAACCGCGTGGATGCTGCTTCCGTCCTTAACATCGAAGTCCTTGCTCAGATGCTCTACTTCTATGAGTGCCATAAAACCATGATCTCCATTCTATGCCGTTCACGAGCAAGTCTGCCGTGCACAATAATATCCGATTCTAAACATCTACGCTACTTCATCCGCGCGCACAAGTCAAGCCACATTGGACTTAAAGTGTTCACAAAAAGAAGCCGCCACAGCTGTGGCAGCCCCTTAAAGTACAGTATCATTCGATTATAAATGCGGTTTCTTATTTCTCTTCTTCCACGAAGGGGATCACCGCTCCGTCATAGGTCTTATTGATGAAATCCTTGATCTCGTCGGACTTCAGGACCTCAACCAGGGCCTTGATTCCGGGGTTTTCTTCGTTTCCTTCCTTGACCGCGATGATGTTCACATAGGTCTTCGCCGCCTCGGAGTCAGAGGACTCATAGGCGAGGGAGTCCTTGCCGACGGAGAAGCCGGCTTCAAGCGCGTAGTTGCCGTTTAAGACCACGTAAGCTGCCTCGCCGACGAGGTGGGAGACCTGGGCAGCCTCGACCTCGACGATCTCGAGGTTCAGGTTATTTTCCTCGATGTCGCGGACGGTAGCTGTGAGGCCTGCGCCTTCCTTCAGCTTGATGAAGCCGTTGTCTTCGAGGAGAAGGAGGGCTCTCGCTTCATTTGTCGTGTCGTTCGGGACCGCGATCGCATCCCCTTCCGCGATGTCGTCGAGGGAGGACTTTGTGCCCGGATAGATCCCGAAGGGCTCATAGTGGATGCCGCCGGCGTTAACAAGGTGTGTCCCCTGCTCCTCGTTGAAGCTGTCGAGGTACGGGACATGCTGGAAATAGTTGGCGTCGAATTCGCCGCTCTCAACGACCAGGTTCGGCTGGACATAGTCTGTAAACTCCGTCACTTCGAGCTTCCAGTTCTTCTCGGCGAGGAGCGGAGCCGCCTCGGCAAGAATCTCGGCGTGAGGGGTCGTGGAAGCAGCGACCTTGATGACGCCGCCCTCGGCGTCGTCCGCCTGCACCGCTGCGACGGAAGCGGAGACGGCGAGTGAAAGAGTCGCAAGAACCGTGAGTAATCTCTTCAGTTTCATATGTATTCCTCCTTACTGTAGGGCGCAGCCCCGTTGATCTGTGGTAATGACTGGGAGTATATCCTGTATTTCCTAGTTTGTCAATAGGATTTTTCATTTTCCACATGTATTCCGCATTCGCTATTATACATCTACGAAACGTATTACTTTTTGTACATTTCTTTACGGATTATTTACAGTTTTGTGAAAAAGGGCATTTTCATTTCCCGAGATTCTGTTAGAATAGAAGTAATCTCTCTCGCGGGGGAATCCCCAGTCCCACCGCGAACATCCGGTAGTAGATTAATCGAAAAGAGAAGGGAGGACAGGAAAAGATGACGGATGCTAAGAACGGCAAGGTTCCATCTGAGGAGACTTTGCCGAACGCCGCCCGCGGGAATGTCGGGAATACTGAGGAGGTGGAATCATCTGTTCGGCTCGTTGAGGAACAAGCGCCCGCCAGAGAGGGCATCAGGGAATCCGCAGACGAAGCAGCAGAAGCAGAAGAAGCAGAAGCAGAAGAAGAGGCTGCCGGCGCTGACAGAGCATCGGCGGAGCAGGAGGATATAGAGGCCGCCGAGGGCACGCGGCCCGAGGCAGGAAGCGAAGAGAAGGCTGAGGCTGAGGCTGAAACCAAAGCACAAACTGAAGCTGAACCTGAACCTGAACCTGAGATTTCCGAAGCGCCAGCGGAGGA